>CADCQK010000190.1 GCA_902803575.1 Oscillospiraceae bacterium | reverse complement strand
GGACGGATGTACTTCGTGCCCTTGATGCTGTCGCCCGTGGGCTTGAAGACGAGATCCTCCTTCGTCATCTCACCGCGCAGCACGGCGGCGGCATCCATGACGGCGTCAATCAGGGGCTTGTAGCCCGTGCAGCGGCAGAGGTTGCGGGTCTTGTTGAACCAGTCGCGGACTTCCTCTCTCGTGGGGCTGGGGTTCTGCTCCAGCAGCACCTTCGCGCTGATGATGAAGCCCGGGGTGCAGAAGCCGCACTGTGCGCAGCCGTGGGCCATCCAGGCCACCTGCAGGGGGTGCATGTCGCTGAGGGTGCCGACGCCCTCGATGGTGGTGATCTCGGCGCCGTCGGGCACGCGGCTCATCTTGTAGATGCAGCTCTTGGTGACCTTGCCGTTCATGATCACGTTGCAGGCGCCGCAGTGACCCTCGCCGCAGCCGATTTTACATCCGGTCAGCAGCAGATGCTCACGCAGCACGGTTGCCAGGGTCTCGTCCTGCTCCATGACGAGCTTGCGCTCCACGCCGTTGATAATCAGGGTTTTCCGAATCATAGCATGTCCTCCTTTTATGTTGGGTTTTGTTCGTCCGAATTTGATGTGTGTCCGCCGCAGGGATCATGGTCGAAGCCCTTGCCGGTGAGATCGCGCAGTCGCTCCAGCCCTCTGGCAGAGTAGAACACCAGCTGAGAGGTGCTCCCGTCCAGATTTTCTCCGCTCAGACGCAGGAAGTTCGCGTTCTCGTAAAAGTCGATGGGCAGTTCCCGCCGAAAGACCTCGCCGGTGGCCTCGTCCCGTACCTCCACGGTCACGCTGTGGGCCGTGATCTCAAACAGTTCCTTGTCCATAGGCAGACCTCCTTTGCGGATCAATTCTATTATATATTTTAATAGAAACCATTCTTTCGGTTCAACTTACAATAAAAAGCAATTCGGAGAAAAACCGAATTGCTTTTTATGCATATTAGACAAAAACGACAGAAAGTGTCCCAAACCTATCATTTTGTCCAAGTCAGAACGGAATGATCAGCGTGCCGGTGATGTCGCAAATCGGCACCCCAGAGAGGCGCTTTCCGGTCTCTTCTTCAAACCGCCGCACTGCCCTGCGCACGCCGGGGAGGCCGGGGTGGTTCCAGTCGTGGAGCAGCAGATAGCCGCCCTTCGCCATTTTTGGCACGAACCAGCGCAGCCCCGCCAGGGTGCTCTCCTCCAGATCCGCGTCCAGAGACACCAGCGCGAAGGTCTCGTCCTCCAGTCCCTCTGCGGTCTCCGGAAACAGCCCCGGGCGGAGAACGGCGTTCTCCCGGTTCGGCAGGCGGCGCAGCACCAGCTCCGCCGAGGCGCTTTCGTGGGCGGCGGTCAGACCCTCCGGCGCGGGCTCCTTCGGATCAAAGCCCGTGAAGGTATCAAAGAGGAAGAGCCTTCGATCCGGGAGCAGGGCATTCATCGCCGCGGCGAATTCTCCGCGAAAGACCCCCAGCTCTGCCAGAGCGCCGGGTACATTTTCCAATTCGTGGCAGACCGCCTCCAGCGTCTTATACCGCACCCAGTCCCCGTCTGCAGAAAAATCGCCCTCGTCCCAGAGGGGCGCGCGCACCAGAGTCTCCTGCCGCCGCAGCCGGTCGATAAAAGCGTCGCCCAACACCTCTCTGGCGGCGTCGTAGGATCGGTTGCGATCCTGCAGGGTCAGGTGGTTTTTCAGATACAGCACCGTTTCCGTTGGGAGATCGAACACCGGCGCGTCCTTCGCCGTGACGATCAGCAGATCGACGGTTTTTCCGGCCAGCTCTGCAAGGGAGATCACCGGCCTGCCGAGAAAGGTCTCCCGACTGGGCGCGGACTCCACAAAGGCCGCGATCTGCTCCGGGTGCAGTGTCTCGCGGGTCAACTCTCCGGCGCCGCATCCGGTTCCGTAGACATAAATTTCCATACATTTTCCCTCCTTTGTGCAGTTTATCACACATTTTTCAAAAAAGCGAATGTCAATTCTTTACAAATCGCTGCGTCCGGGTTATACTGAAGAAAAAGCCTTTGGGAGGGATCGGCATGTCGACGCGACCGGAGACCGCCGCATTGATTGTGGCGGCGGGTATGAGCTCGCGCATGGGAGACTTTAAGCCCATGCTGACCATCGGCGCCATGAGTATCGCCGAGCGCGTGATTACCACCTTTCAGCAGGCCGGCATCCGGCGGATCGTCGTGGTCACGGGCTATCAGGCGGAGCTGCTGGAACACCACCTTGCCGGCAGGGAAGTGGTCTTCCTCAGAAACGAGCGCTACGCCGACACGCAGATGTTCGACTCCGCCTGCATCGGTCTGCGGTATTTAAAAGAAAAATGTGACCGGGTGCTCTTCACCCCGGTGGACATCCCGCTTTTCACGGCGGCGACGGTGCGCGCCCTGCTGGATTCGAAGGCAAGCCTCGCCTGCCCGGTCTGCAACGGCGAACCCGGCCACCCGACGCTGATCGCCGCGGATCTCATCGACGGCATCCTCTCCGACGCCGGGGAAAACGGCCTGCAGGGCGCCTTTTCGCGCTGCGGGGTGACGATGGAGCAGATTCCCGTCTCCGACCCCGGCGTCCTCCATGACGCGGACACGCCGGACGATTATCAGAATCTTCTGCGCTATCACAACGAGCAGCTGGTTCGCCCGGTGGTGCAGATCTCTCTGGCCCGGGAAAAGCCCTTTTTCGACAGCCGCGCCGCCATGCTGCTTTCGCTGGTGCGGGAGACGGGCTCCGTGCGCATGGCCTGCCAGCGGATGCAGCTGAGCTATTCCAGCGACTGGAACGTGATCCGTACCCTGGAGTCCCAGCTCAGCCGCCCATTGGTGGAGCGCTCCCAGGGCGGCTCCGGCGGCGGAAAAAGCAGCCTCACCCCGGCGGGGGAGCAGCTGCTCACACAATATGCGGATTACGTTTCGGCGGTCCGCGCAAATGCGGAGGCGCTCTTTGACGACTATTTTCGCGGGGTGCTGGAATGAGAAAGCTTTATCTTCTGCGCCACGGAAGACCGGATTTCCCGCTGGGGGCACGGCCCTGTCTCGGAAGAACGGATCTGCCGCTGGGGGCCTTGGGGCGCATGCAGGTCTGCCGCACGGCAAGATGGCTGAAAACCAGGCAGTTCGAGGCGGTCTATTCCAGCCCGCTCCAAAGAGCCGTGGAGACAGCGCGCTCCTGTTCCGATGATCTGCGCATCCACCCGGATCTGCGGGAGATGGACTGCGGCGACTGGGACGGGCTGGATTTCGAGGAGATCCAGCGCCGCTGGCCGGAGCTCTACGCCGAGCGCGGCAAAGATCTGACGATCCCGATGCCCAACGGTGAGACCGCCGACGAAGTGCAATCTCGCACGGAGCATGCCCTGAGACAAATTCTTGCGGAGACCACGGGGGCTGTGCTCGTCGTCGCCCACAGCCTGGTCATCCGCTCGCTGCTGCATGATTACAACGCCCGCATTCCCTATGCCTCCGTGACGGTGTTGGGCGACCCGGAAGGCGTGGGCTTTGTGCCGGAGGAACCGCTCACAGAGTCTCTGGCGGAGGCGCTGCTCAAGGCCGCTTCCCCCGGGGAGCGGATCGAGGCCCACTGCCGCGCCGTGGCGAAAGAGGCGCTGCGTCTTGCGGAGCTTTTGCCCATGGAGCTGGATACAGAGCTGCTGGCCTCCGCTGCCCTGCTGCACGACGTGGCCCGATTGGAGAAGCGCCACGCCGAAACCGGCGCAGCCTGGCTGCGGGATCTGGGATATGAGGATGCCGCGGCGATCATCGAGCGGCACCACGATCACGATGGAACGAAACTGGATGAAGC
>CADCQK010000189.1 GCA_902803575.1 Oscillospiraceae bacterium | reverse complement strand
GGAAAGCGCCGCGCCGTCGTTTATGACAGCAACATCTACGCCCTCACCGAGGGCAAGCATGTGAAGGCCGACCAGGAGATCGTCCTCCCGGGCCAGGGCCTGCGCAGCGAGGACATCCTCATCGAGGATATGATGACAAAGCTGGACAACATCGAGGTCATCGTGGCCTACGGCGCCGGCACCATCATGGACTTCGGCCGCTATCCCGCCTACAAGCTGGGCATCCCCTTCGTCGCCGTGCCGACGCTGGCCAGCTCCGACGGCTTCACCGCCGACATCTGCTCCGTCATTATCGAGGGTCAGAAGAAGTCCATCCCCATGGTCGCCCCGGTTCTGGTGGTGGCGGATCTGGACATCATCAAGGGCGCGCCCAAGCGTCTGGTGGCCAGCGGCGTCAATGACATTCTCTCCAAGTACATCTCCCTGGTGGACTGGAAGATCTCCCACATCGTCGACGGCGAGTACTACTGCCCCATGGTGGCCGATCTCTCCGCCCACGCCCTTCAGATCATGCGCAAGGCGGCGGACGACTGGGCTGCCGGCGGCGAGCCTGACCACGAGGCCATGACCATGGCCCAGATGGAGTCCGGTCTCACCATGCAGCTGCTGCACCACTCCCGCGCGGCCTCCGGCGCCGAGCACCTGATGGCCCATCTGGTGGAGATGAAGCCGCCGCGCTTCGAGAACGCCGAGGGCATCCACGGCGAGTGCGTGGGCGTCGGCACCTTCGCCTGCTGCAAGGAGTATCACAGACTGGCGAAAAAGACCCCGAAGGCCAAGAAGTTCGAGCCCCTCACCCGCGAGTGGATCACCGAGAAGTTCGGCGAGCGTCTGGCAGACGGCATCGTGAAGGAGAACGAGAACGACGTCCTCGGCACCTTCGATCCCCAGAACATCGTCGATCACTGGGATGAGATCGTCGAGCTCATCAACACCATCCCCTCTGTGGAGGAGATGGAGGGTCTGTACAAGGCCATCAACGCCAAGTACCTGCCGGAGCACATCGGCATCGATCCCGCCCTGGGCGACGAGATGCTGCACATCTCCGCTGCCATCCGCAACCGCCTCACCCTGGTCCGCATGGAGCGCGTGCTGGACTTCGAATAAGGAATCCGAACCTCCCTGTCAACCCGGCAGGGAGGTTTTTTTATCGCGCAAAGGTTCCGCTAAGGTTTTTTCAAATTTTAGTATATCGGGAGTTTCAATGACCTACCGTAGGGCGGGGACCTGTGCCCCGCCAGCTCCATTTTACCATCTGTCGGTTCATTTTGCACCGGCATTGCGAATTTCTTTTTTCAAAAAAGCAATTCTATAATGATTAAGTTATGATGTGATAATATATTGAAAAATGTCACAAAAAAGTCAATCTATTTTTCAGAAAAATAATAACTATATACCAAAAAAAGAATTGCATTTCCGGGGATTTCGGTATATGATATTGCTTTGTAAAGGGCGTTATTTCCAAAACGCCGGAGATAGAGTATTAAATTAGGAGTGAAGTAGACCATGATTTATCTGGCACCCATCCTGGCAGTGATCGCACTGCTGTTCGCAGCCTATAAGACGGCTTACGTCTCCAAGGCTGACCCGGGAACGGAGCGTATGCGTGAGATTGCCTCCGCCATCAACGAAGGCGCCCGCGCGTTTCTGTTTGCCGAGTATCGCATCCTCGTCATTTTCATCGTCGTACTGTTCCTGCTGATCGGTCTCGTGATGAAGAGCTGGGTCACCGCCGTATGTTTCCTGTGCGGCGCGCTGTTCTCCATCCTCGCCGGCTACATCGGCATGAACGTGGCCACCAAGGCCAATGTCCGCACCGCCAACGCCGCCCGTACCGGCGGAATGAACAAGGCTCTGGCGGTCGCCTTCTCCGGCGGCTCCGTCATGGGTATGTGCGTGGTCGGCCTGGGTCTGCTGGGCGCCAGCGTTCTGTATCTGATCACCAAGGACACTCAGGTGCTGTTCGGCTTCTCTCTGGGCGCCAGCTCCATCGCACTGTTTGCCCGTGTGGGCGGCGGTATCTACACCAAGGCCGCTGACGTGGGCGCCGACCTGGTCGGCAAGGTCGAGGCCGGCATCCCCGAGGACGACCCCCGCAACCCCGCTGTTATCGCCGATAACGTGGGCGACAACGTGGGCGACGTGGCCGGCATGGGCGCTGACCTGTTCGAGTCCTATGTGGGCGCCATCATCTCCGCCATGACCCTGGGCGCTGTCAGCTCTGTCATGAACCAGACCATCTTCCCGCTGGTGATCGCCGCTGTGGGCATCCTCGCCAGCGTCATCGCCACCTTCTTCGTCCGCGGCAGTGAGGGTGCCAACCCCCACAAGGCCCTGAAGATGGGCTCTTACGTGTCCGCCATTCTGGTGGTCATCTGCTCTCTGATCCTCAGCAAGGTCATGCTCGGCTCCTTCGCTTCCGCGTGGGCCATCATCGCAGGCCTGGCCGTGGGTCTGGTCATCGGCATCATCACCGAGATCTACACCTCCGGCGACTACAAGTTCGTCAAGAAGATCGCCCAGCAGTCTGAGACCGGCTCCGCCACCACCATCATTTCCGGTGTGGCCGTGGGCATGATGTCCACCTGGGTCCCCGTCATCCTGATCTGCGTTGCCATCCTGATCGCCTACAAGTGCGCCGGCCTCTACGGCATCGCTCTAGCGGCTGTCGGTATGCTGAGCACCACCGGCATCACCGTCGCTGTTGACGCTTACGGCCCCATCGCCGACAACGCCGGCGGCATCGCCGAGATGAGCGGTCTGGATCACTCCGTCCGCGAGATCACCGACAAGCTGGACGCTGTCGGCAACACCACTGCCGCCATGGGCAAGGGCTTCGCCATCGGCTCCGCCGCTCTGACCGCTCTGGCTCTGTTCGTCAGCTTCACCCAGGCCACCGGCCT
>CADCQK010000188.1 GCA_902803575.1 Oscillospiraceae bacterium | reverse complement strand
GTCAACGTGGGGGGTGTACGTCGGGTCCAGCTTGCCGCGCAGGAGATCGGCCGCGATCGCGGCGGTCTTGCCCATGGGCTTGCCGGCAGCATCCAGAACGTACCACTTGCGAGCGACTTCGCCGCTCTTGAGCATAGTCGTGGACATGGTGTTGCCTCCAATTAAAAAAAGAAATTACATCTCAGGCGCAGTTTCCATCGAAACGCGCTTTCTCTTTATATCACAAACCGTCAAACCTGTCAACACGAAATTTGATTAGGATTTGGTTTCCTCTCAAAATCGCCTGTTTTCTCTTAATATCTCTTGAAATCTCATTTTCGATTTTACTTTTCAAAAACCTCCGGAGCCGTTGACTCCGGAGGCTTTGATGGGTTTTGGCTTATTTGACGCTGAACAGCAGGTCGCCGTAGCTTGGGAAGGGCCAGACGCTGGAGGGCGTCATGGTCTCCAGGGTATCGACGCTGATGCGCAGCTCCTGCATGGCGGTGAAGACCTTGTCGCGGTAGTAGTCCGCCAGCGCCTGGCTGCCGGAGACGGACTTGGCGCCGAAGAGGGCGGCGTCCAGGTTCTTGGTCTTCCGGAAAGCGTCGGACAGCAGACCGGACATCTCAGCAATCTGCTCCTGCTCGAAGGTGCAGACGGCGGAGGTGGTGAGACTCTGCACCGCGAGGGCGGTGTCGCTGAGCTCGTGGATGTACTTGCTCACCGCGGGCAGGATGTGCCGGCGGGACATGTTGATCATGGTCAGGGCCTCGATGTTCAGCACCTTGCAGTAGTGCTCCAGATGGATCTCGTAGCGGGCCTCCATCTCGGGGCGGGTATAGACCTTATGTCTGGTGAAGAGCGCCACGTTCTTGTCGCTGACATAGTACGGCAGCGCCTCGGGGGTGGTGCGCAGGTTCAACAGACCACGGCGCTGGGCTTCCTCCACCCACTCGTCGGTGTAGCCGTTGCCGTTGAAAATGATGCGCTTGTGGTCGTGGATGACCCGGCGGATCAGGGCCTGGAGGTCAGATTCAAAGTCCTCGCTCCCCTCCAGCTCGTCGGCGTACTGTCTGAGACTCTCGGCCACGGCGGTGTTCAGCACCACGTTGACGCCGGAGATGGAGGCGCTGGAGCCGGGCATGCGGAACTCAAACTTGTTGCCGGTGAAGGCGAAGGGCGAGGTGCGGTTCCGGTCGGTGGTGTCTCTGGCGAAGCGGGGCAGCGCATGGACGCCGATCTTCAGAAGCTCGCGCTCCTGGCCCACATAGGCGGTGCCGGACTCGATGGCGTCCAGGATCTCCTCCAGCTCCGTACCCACGAAGATGGAGACGATGGCCGGCGGCGCCTCGTTGGCGCCCAGACGGTGGTCGTTGCCGGGAGAGGCCACGCTGATACGCAGCATGTCCTGGTAGTCATCCACGGCCTGGATGACCGCGCAGAGGGTCAGCAGGAAGATGGCGTTCTCCGCCGGGGTCTCGCCGGGATCCAGGAAGTTCAGGCCGGTGTCGGTGCCGATGGACCAGTTGTTGTGCTTGCCGGAGCCGTTGACGCCGGCGAAGGGCTTTTCGTGGAGCAGGCAGACCATGCCGTGCTTCGAGGCCACCTTCTGCATGGTCTCCATCATCAGCTGGTTGTGGTCGGCGGCCAGGTTGCCGGTGGTGTAGATGGGCGCCAGCTCATGCTGAGCGGGAGCCACCTCGTTGTGCTCGGTCTTGGCCAGGACGCCCATCTTCCAGAGCTCCTCGTCCAGATCGCTCATGAAGGCCTTGACTCTCGGCTTGATGGTGCCGAAATAGTGGTCGTCCAGCTCCTGCCCCTTGACCGGCTTGGCGCCGAAGACCGTGCGGCCGGTGTAGATCAGATCCTGTCTCTGGTTGTAGACAGATTTATCGATGAGGAAATACTCCTGCTCCGGGCCCACGGAGGTGACGATCCGCTTGACATCGTCGAGACCGAAGAGCTTCGCGATGCGCAGGCCCTCCCGGTTGATGGCGTCCATGCTTCGAAGCAGGGGCGTTTTCTTGTCCAGCGCCTCGCCGCCGTAGGAGCAGAAGGCCGTGGGGATGCACAGGACATTGTCCTTGATGAAGGCATAGCTGGTGGGGTCCCAGGCGGTGTAGCCTCTCGCCTCAAAGGTGGCGCGCAGACCGCCGGAGGGGAAGCTGGAGGCGTCGGGCTCGCCCCGGACCAGCTCCTTGCCGGAGAATTCCATGATGACGCTGCCGGTGTCCACCGGGGAGATGAAACTGTCGTGCTTCTCGGCGGTGACGCCGGTCATGGGCTGGAACCAGTGGGTAAAGTGTGTGGCGCCCTTCTCGATGGCCCAGTCCTTCATGGCGTTGGCCACGATGCGCGCAGCCTCGTCATTGAGCCGCTTGCCGGTCTGGATCGTCAGCTGCACCTGCCTGTAGGTCTCCTTGGGCAGCCGCTCCTTCATCACGGCGTCGCTGAACACGTTCACGCCGAAGATCTCTGAAATTTTCGCCATGTCAGGCACCTCCCAAAATCGTGATTGAAACGGAAAAAACGGCTATTGGGCCCAGAGAGTATCTCATCTCCGCGACGCCATTGCCGTTTCAATGGTGTCACTTTACTACCATTTTTCGAACTTGTCAAGTCTCTCAAATCGAAAAAAGTAATGGATCGCATAAATTCATTGGATTTGACGGAATTCGGTAAAATCTTCCGCTTTTTTCTCTGCGTTTTGCTGTTTTGATTGCCATTCGCAATTAAGGATACTTATTTTTTGACACCCAAGCCTTTTTGATATTGAAAACTGAATTCCAACATGCTACAATATTATTTAGAGCTTTGCAGTGGTGCAGAGCAAAACCGGATGAAATGAAAAGGAGAACCGCTATGAAGACTTCTGCAAAACGTCTGATAAGTCTTTGTCTGGCGCTTGTTCTGGTGGTGGGTCTGCTGGCGATGCCCGGCAGCGCCGCCACGAAGGAAAACGTCAAGCACTATGACACCTACACCGTCCTAGGCGACAGCATCCCCGCTGGCTACGGTCTGCCCGACTACCCGGTGCCGGAGCCGAACATTCTGGACGGCAGCCGCGTGGAGGGCAGCTATCCCGATCTGCTGGCCAAGGCTGTGAAGGCAAAGACCTTCTACCCCATGACCCACTGCGGCAACCGCGCCGTGGATCTGGACTGGCTGCTGAATGAAGATGCCAAGGGCGACGATCTGACTATCCCCTTCCTCGCCTCCTCTTACGCCATCGACATCTCTGACGGTGCCGGCGGCGTCAGCATGGAGAAGCTGCAGGCTGAATGGCCCAAGTTCGAGAAGATGCGCACAGACACCATCGCCGCCGTGCAGGAGGCCGACCTCATCACGCTGGAGATCGGCAACAACGACACCCTCACCTACGGCTTGCTCATGTACAGCATCGAGGCCGCCATGAAGGCCGCAGCCGAGGCCGGCCAGGCGCCCAGCCAGATGGAAGTCAACGCCGAGAAAGTTCGCGCCAAGCTCCGAGAATACATCATGGGTCTGGAGAATGGTGAGGACATCCTCAAGCAGTTCGACGACCTGAAGAAGACCACCACCCTCGCCACCGGCACCATGGATTTTCTGCTGGGCTCCATGAAGTACGCCCTGCAGGGCATGGCCCAGTTCAAGGAGTACTTCGACAAGGACATCGCAAGAATCCGTGAACTGAACCCCGACGCCACCATCGTGGTGGTGGGCATGTACAACCCCTTTAATGAAGTGACCCTGACCAAGGACAGCACCCTGCCCGTTGGCCGTCTGGGCGCCATGCTCATCGCTCCGCTGAATCTGTTCATGCAGTATCAGAGCAGCCAGCGCAGCGAGTATATCTATGTGGACGTGCGGGATCCTCAGGTCCACGACTTCCCCGCCATCCTCAGTGAAAACGGCATCTCCGACTTCATCGGCGGTCTGAAGCACGGCACGCACCCGGACGAAGTGGGCCACGCCTTTATCACAGATAAAATCATTGCCGCCCTGCCCGCCGAGGCAGAGCCGACCCCGACGCCCACTGCGACACCGGATCCCACCCCGACCCCGACGGCCGCTCCCAGCGTCCCCGCCGAGAATCAGTACAAGAACTGCGTGGACTCCCCGGTCACCCTGAGCTTCCGCAGCGACAAGGACGCCACCTACTCCATCGTCAGCGGCGATGACGACGCCCTGAGCTTCAAGCTGGTCTCCAAGTCCAGCGTTGTGGGCGGCGAGACCTCCAGCTTTGCCTATGACTACGAGCTGTCCGCCTCCAAGGCCGGCACCTATGTGATCGGCATTCAGAGCAGCGTCTCCGACGAGGTCACCTACTACAAGCTCACCGTCGTCGAGCACAGATGGGGTCTCTGGAGAATCACCAAGATCGCCACCGCCAATGAGGACGGCGAGCGGACCCGCGTCTGCAGAAACGACAGCTCCCACGTGCAGACCGAAGTGATCCCCGCACTCAATCCGAAGCCGTCTCCCTCCGTGAGCCCGAGTCCGACGGTCGAGCCGACCCCGACGGCTGAGCCCACACCCACGCCCACGGCTGAGCCCACGCCGACTCCGACGGTCGCTCCCACCCCGACCCCGACCGTGGAGCCGACTCCGACGCCCACCGCCTCTCCCGCTCCCACCAGGGTCTTCCCCTTCAAGGACGTGGCTCAGGGCGCATGGTACTATCCCAACGTCTACTATGTCTGGGAAAACAACATCATGGAGGGCATCGCCCCTGACACCTTCGCCCCGGATATGACCACCAGCCGCGCCCAGTTCGCCACGGTCATCTACCGCATGGCCGGCAAGCCCCCGGTCACCGACGCCCAGCGGGCCGCCTGCCCCTTCAAGGATCTGACGGCAGACTGGTACAAAGACGCCGTGATCTGGTGCTACGCCAACGGCGTGGTCAACGGCACCTCTGACACCACCTTCACTCCCGACATCAACATCACCCGCGAGCAGATGGTGGCCATGCTCTACCGTTACTCCAGGGAAACCGCTGTGAACCCCATGGTTCTCATGCAGTTCAGCGACTACCTGACCATCAGCGATTACGCCATCCCTGCCGTGATCTGGGCGGTGGAAAACAACATCATCAATGGTGTGGGTGACGGTCTCCTCGCTCCCAGAGGCGACTCCACCCGCGCCCAGCTGGCTGCCGTTCTGAGCCGCTATATGGCGAAGAAATAAACCATATCCATTCCAAAAGGAGCTGCTTTCGCAGCTCCTTTTTTGATGGTGTGCAGCAGTACAAATCACTGTTTGCAGAGGACTCCGTCCCCTGCAAACTCCAATTGATCGCTGAATGCAAAACCTTATTGAAACTCCACGCCCCGAACTCCGCACTTTAACAATTTGTCTCTGGACAAATCCGGCTTTCGCCGTTATACTCTTTACCATGGCAACGGCCAATGGAAAGGAGAACCTATGAAAAAGAATAGTTTCACAGCCGCCGGGGTGTTCGGCGTGCTGTTTCTGCTGCTGATCGTACTGGTGAAAACCGTGGATGTGGCCCAGATCGGCCCGGCGGGCACCAGCATCGGACTTTCGAGCCTCAACGGCGGCTTCCACAACGCGGTGGGCGTCCACATGTTTTGGTACAAGCTCACGGAAGGGCTGGGCGTGCTGGCTATTCTGGTGGCGGCGCTCTTCGCCTTTGTGGGACTCATGCAGCTTATCAAGCGGAAAAGTCTTCTGAAGGTGGACAAAAACATCCTGCTGCTGGGCTGTCTCTACATCTGCGTGGTGGCCTTTTATGTGATCTTTGAAGTCATCATCGTGAACTACCGGCCCATCATCATGCCGGGAGAGACCGTTCCGGAGGCTTCCTTCCCCTCCAGCCACACCATGCTGATCTGCACAATCATGGGCAGCGCCATGATGCAGATCAAGGAGTACGGACACTCCGTGAAGACCGGCCAGATCCTGAAGCTGGTCTGCTGGGTGATCCTGATCGTCACCGTGGTCGGCCGTCTGATCTGCGGCGTCCACTGGTTCACCGACATCCTCGGCGGCCTGCTTTTGAGCGCGGCGCTGCTGCTCCTCTACAAAGGCGCCATGGAAAAGATCAACAACGCCTGAATACAAAAACCCCGGGATTCCGAAGAATCCCGGGAGTTTTTATTTGGTTTGATTTGCTTACTTCCAGCCGAAGGTGACCAGGCCGTAGATATACAGGGTCAGGATGCAGATCGGGACGAAGTACTGGAAGATGGGCTTCATCCAGCTCTTTACCTTCAGACCGCTGCCGGCGTTGGCCTCGGCCACGAAGTTGTCCCAGCCCCATCCGAGCTTGTAGCAGCAGAACAGGGAGAACATCAGGGCACCCAGCGGCAGCAGGTTGGTACTGACGATAAAATCCCAGAAGTCCAGCCATGCGGTGCCCTCCGCGAAGGGCTGGAAGTGGAGCACGCTGTAGCCCAGAGCGGTGGTGAGGGCGATCAGGAAGATGCCGATGCCGCAGACAACGCAGCCCTTGGGACGGCTCCAGCCGGTCATCTCACGGACGCAGGCGAGGATGTTCTCAAACACAGCCAGCTCCGTGGAGAACGCCGCGAACACCATGAACAGGAAGAACAGGGTGCCCCAGATGCGTCCGCCGGCCATGTTGTTGAAGACGGTAGCCATGGTATTGAACAGCAGGGCGGGGCCGGCGTTCACCTCGACGCCGTAGGTGAAGCAGGCGGGGAAGATGATCAGGCCCGCCATGATGGCGACGAAGGTATCCAGCACAATGACGTTCAGGCTCTCACCCAGCAGGGTGCGCTCCTTGCCGATGTAGCTGCCGAAGATCGCCATGGAGCCGATGCCCAGACTCAAGGTAAAGAACGCCTGGTTCATGGCACCGACGATGACGCTGCCGTTGATTTTGCTGAAGTCCGGCACCAGATAGAAGGCGAGACCCTCCTTGGCGCCGCTCATGGTGAAGCTGTGGATCGCGAGGACGATCATCAGAACGAACAGACCGATCATCAAGTACTTTGTCACGCGCTCCAGGCCGCCCTGGAGATTGAAGCTCAGGACTGCAAAGCCGAGCACCACTGCGACCAGCAGATAGATGACGTTGACGCCGGGGTTCGTGATCATCTCGACAAAGCCCAGGTTTGCGGACTGGCCCAGCAGGAACTTCACGAAGTAGTACATCATCCAGCCGGTGACGACGGTGTAGAACGCCATCAGGGCGATGTTGCCCAGCAGCGCCAGATAGCCGTGGAGGTGCCACTTCTGGCCGGGTTTCTCCAGCTTCTGATACATGCGGACGGGGCTGGCCTGAGAGGCACGGCCCATGGCAAACTCCATGGTCATGGCGGGAAGGCCCAGCAGCAGCAGACACAGGATATACACCAGCACGAAACCGCCGCCGCCGTACTGACCCGTCATCCACGGGAATTTCCAGACGTTGCCGCATCCGATGGCACAGCCCGCGCTTACCAGCAGGAAGCCGAGCCGGGATTGGAAGTTTTCACGTTTCATGGTCTCTCTCCATTCATAAAATGTTCATATATCATATCATGAATTTAATTAATATGCAACCTTTTTTGAACAGAATGTGCCGTAAAATAGAAAATAATTCATCAGGGATTGCATTTAGCCTCGGAAATTTGTATAATCAATAGAGGTAACTTGGTTCGATTTGATCGAAAACAAAGGAGATAACATTATGGCAG
>CADCQK010000187.1 GCA_902803575.1 Oscillospiraceae bacterium | reverse complement strand
TTGCGGGCCTCGTAGCGGTCCATGCCGTCGTACTTGCCGCCGTTGATGATCTTCGCGTCCTCGTCGATGCACTGGATCTGCTCCAGACCGTGGCGCAGGCCCACCTCGTAGTCGTTGGGGTCATGGCAGGGAGTCATCTTCACGGCGCCGGTGCCGAAGCCCAACTCCACGTACTCGTCCGCCACGATGGGCAGCTTGCGGCCCACCAGCGGCAGGATGGCGTTCTTCCCCACCAGATGCTGATAGCGCTCGTCCTCCGGATGGACGGCCACGCCGGAGTCGCCCAGCATGGTCTCCGGGCGGGTGGTGGCGATGATGAATTCCTCGTCGCTGTCCTCGATGGGATAGCGGATGTGCCAGAAGTGGCCGGGCATGTCCTTATACTCCACCTCCGCGTCGGACAGCGCCGTGCGGCAGTGGGGGCACCAGTTGATGATGCGGTTGCCCTTGTAAATGAGGCCCTTCTCATAGAGCTCGCAGAAGGTCTCGCGGACGGCCTTGGAGCAGCCGTCGTCCATGGTGAAGCGGCTTCTGGACCAGTCGCAGCTGGCGCCCAGGGTCTTCTGCTGCTGGACGATGCGGTCGCCGTATTTGTTCTTCCAGTCCCAGACCCGATCCAGGAACTTCTCGCGGCCCAGGTCGTAGCGGGTGACGCCCTCGGTGTTGCGCAGGTGCTCCTCCACCTTGATCTGGGTGGCGATGCCCGCGTGGTCGTAGCCCGGGAGCCACAGGGCCGAGAAGCCCTGCATTCTCTTGTAGCGGGTCAGAACGTCCTGCAGGGTGGCGTCCAGCGCGTGGCCCATGTGGAGCTGGCCGGTGACGTTCGGGGGCGGCATGGAGATGCAGAAGGGCTCCTTGTCCGCGTCCACCTCGGGGCGGAAGTAGCCGCCGCGTTCCCACATCTCATAGATCTTCGATTCGACCTGTTTGGGGTCGTACACTTTCGGGAGTTCTTTCATGATTCAATGCTCCTTATTCTTCTTATCAGCAGGGGTCTGCACCGGCTTGGCACATTGCTCGCTGATGTATGTTCCAAATTCCTTCGGGTCGCCTTCCAGAAAGCTGCGCACCGGCAGCGGAAGGACGCGGTTTTTGTCCAGATAGAGGACGTAGCTGTTTCGCCAGAAGAAGATCTCCTCCACGGCGCCGAACTGGTAGTGTACCTCCGCCTGATCGGTCTGGACGCGGATACCGTTGGCATCGATGAAGATCTCCTGCTTTTTCATGTACTTCTCGTTGTTTTTCCGCATCATGAGGGCCGAGATCCGCCTCTTGTAGAAGTAGTAAACCAGGGCGAAGAGACCAACTGCCAGGGCGAAAACACCCGTCGAGTCTACGCCGCGCTTCAGCCAGAACATGACCGCGGCGTCCAGCAAAAGGACAATGCCGACGATCAGCAAGATAATGTTGGCGGCGTTGTTTGCCTTCACCATGGCGCCCTTTCCCACCTTGGCGTGGAGGGCGACGATGTCCTCATAATCCTTTAAGTCCGGCTCAAATACGATACGAAATCGTTTTTCTTCCATCTCTCCTCCAATAAAAAAAACGCCCTGAAACAAAACGTTTCAGGACGATAAAATATCGCGGTACCACCTGAATTCCACATCCGAAGATGTGACACTCGTGACTCTGTAACGGGAGTTCCCGGCGGCCCTACTGATGGTTCAGGCGCGCAGCTCCGGGGCGACCTTCATCTCCGGCATCCGAAAGGCTCGCACCGACCGCCTTCTCTCTGATGGAAACCGGGGATTACTCCTCCCCATCTTTGCATTGGTTTTATTATATGCGCTTTTAAAATGCCTGTCAAGTGTGCATTCTGACAGCAGAACGCCGAAGTTGCTTCAACATTTTGTTGCATTTGTTGACAGTTATACCACATCCATGTATACTTATGAACAGATCATGAACGAAAGGTTGGGATCCCGATGCTGCTTCCCATTCTGCTGACCCTCTGCTGTTTGATCGTCGACCAGATTTTCCTTCGGATCATGGCGCAGAAGCGATACGGCGCCGCCACACTTTGGAAGGCTTTGGCCAGTCTGTGCTTTCTGGGTGTGGGCTTCTGCATGGCCTTCCTCGCCACCGCCTCGGACCCGGTGCATACAAAGATCTTCATTGGTCTCGCCCTGGGGCTGGTGGGCGACGTGCTGCTGGCGCTGGCGATCAAATGGAGAGAAAAGCACGACCTGTTTTTCGTGATCGGCGCAGCCTTCTTCGCCGTGGGGCATGTGTTCTATCTGATGGCCCTGTTCGCCACCGGGGCGAAGCTGCTGGTGGCCCTCCCCTTCTGGCTGGTGATGGTGGGTCTGTCCGGCTGGTACACATTGAAAATGGAGAGCGACGCCGGCTCCATGCTGATCCCCGGCGCCTGCTATATTGGCCTCGTGGCGGCAGTTGCGGCTGCAGCCTGCTCCAGATTCGTGCTGCATCCCAACATCGGCACGGCGCTCTTCGCCCTCGGCGGGATCCTCTTCACCATCAGCGACAACATCCTCTCCGCCCATAAGATGGGAAAAGCCAAGGCGGAGAAATACAACCGATGGGTCCACTACACCTACTACGCCGCCCAGCTGATGATCGGCTGGAGCATGCTGTGGAGCTGATTTCCGGCGGGGCACAGGTCCCCGCCCTACAAATAATCATCCACCCGCCAAGCGGGTGGTTTTTCTTATGCGGGCATAGCCCTCTGTTCCTCGCGGACACGTAGAACGTGTAATAC
>CADCQK010000186.1 GCA_902803575.1 Oscillospiraceae bacterium | reverse complement strand
TCTGCATCAAGTTCATCTGCCCCGTGGTCATGTTCTTCATCGTCCTGGTGCAGGTCAGCGACTTCTTCGGTCTCGGCTGGTTCTAAGTCATCCGTACATCGCGTAAACGATTCTTCGTTTCGCACCTGAAACTGTGAAAATGGGCGATCCATCCCCCATTTCCATATCCCAATGCAAACACGGCTGTAACCGCCAGCCGTGTTTGCTTTTTCTTTTGGGAAGCGATGGACGGAGCACCAAATTGGAGTTTGTCGGGCAGTTGATGAGAACGAAGCCTTCCCCTTGAGGGGAAGGTGGCACGGCGGGAAAGGCGACGGATGAGGTGGAAATCTTGTACTGCTGCTGGTGTAACGGCGGGGCACAGGTCCCCGCCCTACGGATAATCATTCCAACGCCCCGATAAATTATAATTTGTTTCAAACAGCAAACAACGCCCGAAGGTTTCCCAACGGACGTTGTTTTATTATTTCGATTCAAAGCTCGATCGTCTCGGCCCCGATGATATGGCTCTTGGAGTAGAGCAGCACGTGGTCGCCCTCTCTGAGGATCAGGTTGCCTTTGGGGACCAGCATGGTGCCGCCTCTGCGAACCATGACGATGATGGTCTGTCGGGAGATGTCCAGATCCCGGATGCGCTGACCGTTCCAGGGGCTGTGCCGGCGGAGCTCCACTTCCTTGAGCTCGATGTGCCAGTCGTCCTCGAAGAACTCCGCTCCCATGACCACGGTGTCGTTGTCCAGCAGAATCACGTCGCCTCTGGGGATGACCACCTCGTGGCCCCTCTGGATCACCGCGATGATCATGCCGTGGGGGAGCCCCAGATCCCGGATGTACTTCCCGGTCCAGGGATCGTTTTTGTGCAGATGTACCTTGATGAAGTGCATGTTGTATTCCCCGGCCTGCTCGCTGAGCCGCTTCATCCTGGCGTCCTGCTCCACGAAGCCGGCGGACATGATACCGGTTGGGATCGCGACCATGCCCACACCCAGGAAGGTGATTACGATCCCGAGGAACTTGCCCAGCGGCGTGACGGGGTAAATGTCGCCGTAGCCCACGGTCAGCAGGGTGGAGGCGGACCACCAGATGCCGGAGAAGGCGTTTTTGAACACCTCCGGCTGGGCCTCATGCTCCAGAGAGTACATGCACAGGCTGGAGGCCAGCATCAGCACCAGAATGATGCACACCGAGGAGACCAGCTGGTTCTTCTTGCTGGTGATGACGTTGGTGATGACGCTGAGGGAGTCGTAATAGGCGTTGATGCGGAAGAGCCGGAAGATCCGGATCACGCGCACCAGACGGAAGGCCGCCGCGCCCGCGGGGAAGAAGAAGGGAAGGTACACCGGCAGGAAGCTCAGCAGGTCGATGATGCCGCCGAAGCTGATGATGTACTTCCAGGTTGCCTTGCCCCGGCTGAGTCCCCGATAGCGGAACTCTGCGGTGATCACGCGCAGCACATAGTCCACCGCGAAAGCCGCCACCGTGATCATCTCGATCCAGCCCAGCAGGGTGCCGTATTTCGCCTCGGCCCCGTCGAAGGTGGAGAGCACCGTGGCCGCCAGATTCAGCAGGATCGTCAGCGTGTAGAACAGATCGTATGCCCGGCTCAGGCGGTCGTCGGCTGCGCCGATCTCGACGATCTCAAACAGCCGCAGCCGCCTTTCATGGGCAGGATTCAAGGTTGCCATGTTCGTTCCTCTTTTGGTCAAAAAATAATGACTGCAGATTCTGCGGTCATTATAGTATAAAATGTGAGAAAATGAAAGAGAAATTTACGAAATCAGGCACAGGATGATCCCGTAAATCACGCTGGCCGCCGAGCCGAACACCAGCACCGGCCCCGCGATGGTGAAGATCTTCACCGCCAGCCCCGTCACCCAGCCCTCGGTCTTGAACTCGATGGCAGGAGAGGCCACGGCGTTGGCAAAGCCCGTGATGGGCACCAGAGATCCCGCCCCGGCGAAGTTTGCCAGATCGTCATACCAGCCGAGCCCGGTGAGCAGCGCGCTGAGGAAGATCAGAGTAATGCTGCACCAGGTCGCCGCGTTCTGCTCCGAGGCGCCCATGGTTTGATAGAGGTTCAAAAGCGCCTGCCCCAGCAGACAGATGATCCCGCCCACCAGAAAGGCCCGGAGCACATCGGCCCCCAGCTTGGATTTCGGGCTCAGCCGCTGCACCAGTTCGTCGTATTCCCGTTTGCTCATATCCATAATAATCAGCTCCCGCGCTTATTCTGCCCGGGAGCCGCGTGATTATTCTTCAATAATTAGATGATCGATGCCGTTTTGCTCAAATTCGGAGTAGTATTCCTCGATCCGTGCCATCAGCTCCGGATCGGTCTCCGGCAGGGTCTCGCCGTCCTCCAGATCCCTTCTCGCCAGTTCCTCGGCCAGAATGTCGAAGAACACCGCGTCCTCATAATCGGCGATGGCCTCGTGGATGCCGCCGTTTTCGTAGGCGGGTGAGGGGAAGACGTGCCCGTACCAGCGGGTGATCAGCGCGCGCATCCCGTGCTCCGGGCAGAGGGCGAAGAGCTTCTCCTGCATGTTGTCATAGTCCTCAAACCGGTCGTCGCCTCTGGCGGAGTTCAAAACCCAGTTTCCCACATACACCAGATCCAGCAGCCGGCGAAATTCCTTTTCGGTCAGTTCAATGTTCATGGATCAAACCTCCAATGCCGGGATATTATAGCACGTCCCAAGGTGAATTTCTACCGGAAAATGTGAAAAGGATATTGTAAAAATCATAAAAATAAGGTATGATAAGAATTCGATTGCATGGATTGAACATCGAAACGCATTTAGGAGTACTATGAAAGACGTAATGATTCAAATCACCGCGGCCCAGTCCGACGCGGAACAGAACCGGGACGAGCTGGCGGAATTCTCCACCGAGGGGCGGTACGAATTCGAGGACGGCTCCGGCGTCATCATCTATCTGGAGAGCGAGCTCACCGGCATGGAGGGGACGGAGACCACCATCCGCTTTCGGCCGGAGGGCGCGGTGCTGTCGAGAGTCGGCACCCTCACCGGGCAAATGGACTTCACCCCTGGGGAGCGAAACACGTTTTTATATGAGACCCCTTACGGCAGCTCCACCGTGGGGCTCCAGACCCAGCGGTACAACGCGGCCCTGAACGAGCAGGGCGGCACCCTGGAAATCGAATACGTGGTGGATTTTGACCACGCTTTCGTCGGCACGAACACACTGCACATCACCATACAGGAACAGAGAGGGAACGAACATGGCAAACAGGATTGAACAGGCAAAACAGGCGGTGGATCAGCTGATCCGCAATGCATATACGAAGGCTGCCGCGGCGGGCGAGCTGCCCGAGGGCGCGGTCTTGAACGGCTCCGTGGAGCAGCCGAAGGATTCCTCCAACGGCGACTTCGCAGCGAACCACGCCATGGCTTCCGCCAAGGTGCTGCACGCTGCCCCGAGAAAGATCGCCGAGAGCATCGCCGCCCACATGGATCTCAGCGACAGCTGGTTTTCCTCTGTGGAAATCGCCGGCCCCGGCTTTCTGAACTTCCGCCTCAGCGAGAAGTGGTACGCCGACGTGCTGGCCTCTGTGGAGGCGGAGGGCGCCGACTTCGGCCGCAGTGACGAGAGAAAAAACCAGCGGGTCATGGTGGAGTTCGTCTCCGCCAATCCCACTGGCCCCATGACCATCGGCAACGCCAGAGGCGGCGTACTGGGCGACGCGCTGAGCTCTGTTCTGGACTACGCCGGCTACGACGTGTGGCGTGAATTCTACGTCAACG
Source organism: Oscillospiraceae bacterium (assembly GCA_902803575.1). Taxonomy (GTDB): domain Bacteria; phylum Bacillota; class Clostridia; order Oscillospirales; family Oscillospiraceae; genus CAG-103. The sequence goes on along the minus strand of CADCQK010000186.1, from coordinate 9,441 downwards.
ACGCCGGCAACCAGGTGGATCTGTTTGGCAAGAGCATCGAGGCCCGCTACCTCCAGCTGCTGCAGGGGGAGGACAGCGTGGAGTTCCCGGACAACGGCTACCACGGTGACGACATCAAGGCGCTGGCGAAGATGATCGCGGACAAGGACGGGGACAAGTATCTGAACATGGACTCCGAGGAGCGCCGGAAGGCCTTCACGGAATTTGGCCTGCCCTATAACATCGAGCGGATGCAGAAGGATCTGGAGCGCTACCGCATCCACTTCGACCAGTGGTTCCTGGAGAGCAGCCTCCATAAATCCGGCTACGTGGCCGAGACCGTGCAACTGCTCACCGACGCGGGCCTGACCTATGAGCAGGACGGCGCCCTCTGGCTGAAGAACACCGACCTCGGCGCCGACAAGGACGAGGTGCTGCGCCGCTCCAACGGATTCTACACCTACTACGCCGTGGACGTGGCCTATCATCGGAACAAATTCATCGAGCGCGGCTTTGACCGGGTCATCGACGTTTGGGGCGCCGACCACCACGGCCACGCGGTGCGCTTCGCCGCCACCATGAAGGCGGAGGCGCTGGGTCTGGAGGATCGGAAGCTGGACTTCCTGATCATGCAGATGGTGCGCCTGGTGCGCGGCGACGAGGTGGTGAAGGTCTCCAAGCGGACCGGCAAGGCCCTGACGCTGGCGGATCTCATGGACGAGATCGGCGTGGACGCCTGCCGTTTCTTCTTCAACGCCAAGCCCGACACCCATCTGGAGTTCGATCTGGATCTTGCCGTCAGAGAGGACAGCGAGAATCCGGTCTACTACGTCCAGTATGCCCATGCGCGCATCTGCACCCTGATCGCCGCTTTGAAAGAGGCGGGCCACGCCGTGCCGGAGACCGCCAGCATCGACGTCACCGCTCTGGAGACCGAGCAGGAGAAGGCCCTCATTAAGCAGATCGCCGCCCTGCCGGAGGAGATCGAGACCGCTGCCAGAGACTACGATCCCAGCCGGATCAACCGCTACGCCATCGAGCTGGCGGCCCGGTTCCACAGATTCTACAACGCCTGCCGCATCAAGGACGCCGAGGAGCCCATCCTCTCCGCCCGCCTGAAGCTGGCCGACACCACCAGACAGGTGCTGGAAAACGCCCTGACCATCATCGGCGTCACCGCTCCTGAAAAAATGTAATAAAATCACGAATGGCGCAGCTTTCGCTGCGCCATTCGCTTGCTGGGGATGGAGAAAAAGAAGAAAGAAAAAGATGGGGAAGCAATGAAAAAAAGCGGTTGCTTGTTGAGCACGGTTTGAGTTTAAGGCTTCAACCTAAAGAAAACCTTAAAATTTCTTAACAAAACAAAGCATACACTATTTTTTCCCATTTGTCCAGTATTATTTTCCTTTTTTTACAATTTGTTAATGAATGGTCTATGCGGAAAAACCGCATATTTGGAATTTTTTGCTTGACAAACTGCCATTATCGTGCAATAATATCCAGCGAATTGAAAAACGTTTCCGTAGAAGCCTCCTGAATGCAAATGCAGACCGGAGGGGGAGGAAGCTCTGGAGAATCCCGTTTTGGGCGGGTGCCGAAGGTGCAAGGCGAAAGCCGAATCTCTCAGGCAAAAGGACAGAGCAGGCGTACAACCGTACCGCGCTTGTTTTTTGTTACTCTTCAGAGTCGTTATCCTTGGGATAGCGGCTTTTTTCGTTGGGAAAGGCAAATCGGAAAAAGTAAAGGAGCGAACACAATGACATTTGCGGAGATTGTCACAGCAGTAGACGATTTTGCGTGGGGCCCGGTCATGCTGGTCCTGCTGGTGGGCACGGGCCTGTATCTGAGCATCCGGTCCGGCTTCCTGCAGTTCACCAGGTTCGGCTACGCCATGCGCAACACCATCGGCAAGATCTTCAAAAAGCAGACCGCCGGCAAGGGTGAGGTCACCCCGTTCCAGGCCATGACCACGGCGCTGGCGGGCACGGTCGGCACCGGCAACATCGCGGGCGTCACCGGCGCCATCTTCATCGGCGGCCCCGGTGCGGTGTTCTGGCTGTGGGTCTCCGCTTTGGTTGGCATGGTCACCAAGTACTCCGAGGTCGTTCTCGCCGTCCGCTATCGTGAGCGGAACGAGGCGGGCGACTGGGTCGGCGGCCCCATGTACTACATCAAAAACGGTCTGGGCAAAAGCTGGACCTGGCTGGCCTACATCTTCGCCTTCTTCGGCATCACCGCCTCCTTCGGCATCGGCAACACCACCCAGGTAGACTCCATCGCCACGGCCATCGGCACGGCGGTCAGCGCCTTCGGCGGCGACGCCAGCAACACCGCCTTCAGAATCGCCATCGGCGTTGTGGTGGCTGTCATCGTGGCCTTCGTCATCATCGGCGGCATCAAGCGCATCGGCGCTGTCACCGAGCGTATGGTTCCGGCCATGGCGGTCATCTATATCATCGCGGCGCTGGTCGTGGTCTTCGGCAACATCGGTCAGATCGGCAACGTCCTGGGCGACATCTTCAGGGGCGCCTTCAATCCCTCCGCGGTCTGCGGCGGCGCTGTCGGCATCGCCGTCATGACCACCATCCAGAAGGGCATCGCCCGCGGCGTGTTCTCCAATGAGGCGGGTCTCGGCTCTGCCCCCATCGCCCACGCTGCCACCTCCGAGACCGACCCGGTGAAGCAGGGCGTCTACGGCATCTTCGAGGTGTTCATGGACTCCATCGTCATCTGCACGCTGACCTCTCTGGCGCTGCTCATGGGCCTCTACGGTCAGGGCGCGGAGCTTGCCTGGGGCCAGGGCGCGGGCTCCGAGATGGTCGTGCAGGCCTTCTCCGGCATCTTCAGCGGCAAGGTCGCCGCCATCATCATCGCGGTGGGTCTGAGTCTCTTCGCCCTGTCCACGGTGCTGAGCTGGGCGCTGTACGGCTCCCGCTGCTGCGAGTTCCTCTTCGGCAAGATCGCAAAGCCCGCCACCATGGCCTACAAGGTGATCTTCTGCATCGTTCTGATCATCGGCTCCACTCTGGGCCTCGACATCGTCTGGGACATCGGCGACGCCCTCAACGGCCTCATGGCCATCCCGAACCTGATCGCGCTGCTGCTCCTCAGCGGCACCACCATCAAGATCACGAAGGATCACTTCTCCAACAAAGAGAACCTCAAGTAAACCCCATCAAACGATTACAAGCTCGCACATTGCTGTGCGAGCTTGTTTTTTATAAGGGGTTGAGGGGATTACCAGGGCATCAGAGCCTTGATGGGCAGAATCACCGGCCACAGAACTCCATACTTAAAACCATTCCACATGAGATCCAGAATCATGATCCGTCCTCCTTTCGGATGAAGCAGTTTTGGTTCTTCATCTGCTTCAAGCTTACCAGATTAACCACCCGCGGCGCAAGTGTTATGTGAATGGGATGAAAGAGAAATCCAGAAGCGAAATTTGTGCAATTTAAACATTCTTAACACATTTTTAAGGTATAATCTTAACAAAAATTAATAAATTCGTGGGAAATTTGGACAGCTTCTCCGGAGTGTCACCAGGGGGGATCGCCGGCACTCCGGATTGACATCGATCTGAGAAACAGATAGAATGATACCCAACCTGAAATAGAGGGGAGAAACCCAATGAAACGTTTCCTGACCATGATCCTGGCGGCGCTGATGCTCTTCACGCTGGTGGTTCCGGCCGCTGCGGCGGAGCTGAAGGCCTTCCAGGATGTGAACAATTCCAGCTGGTACGCGCCGTCGGTCTACGCGCTGGTGCAGAAGGGGATCATCAGCGGCAAGTCCGCGACCACTTTTGATCCGCAGGGGAACCTGACCCGCGCCGAGCTGATGAAAATGCTGGCCTGCTCCGTGAAAACCAGTGCGGAGCTTGCGGAATACGCGGCGGTCAAGAGCTTCCCGGACGTGTCTGCGGGCAGCTGGTATGCGGCCTATGTGAACTGGGCCGCCGCAAACGGGATCACCAACGGCTACAGCGACGGCACCTTCGGACCCAACCGGGCGGTGACCCGGGCCGAGGCCGCCTCTCTGCTGGTGCGGTTCGCCCAAAAGACCGGGGTCTCCGATCTGGAGCCTGTGAAGGAAAAGACCGCCTTCACCGACGACGCGCAGATCGCCGGCTGGGCCAAGGAGAACATCTACATCTGCCAGCAGGCGGGCGTCTTCAGCGGCTATCAGGACGGCAGCTTCCGGGGCGGGAACAACATCGTCCGCTCCGAGGCCGCGGCGGTGCTCTGCAGACTCCACGGCATCGAGCCGCTGCCGAAGGAACAGCTCCCGACGCCGCCGAAGCCTGAGACCGTTGCCGGCACCTTCCGGAAAACCGTGGCGGGCTACAGCGTCACCGGCATGGAGCTCAAGGGCTATCGCGCCGGCGTGATCCTGGCAAATGACCGGTTCTATCAGGTGGAGTCCGCTTCCTCCATGGTGCAGCGCGCCGGCACGGAGGTGGTCTGCAACGGCCCGTTTTTCAACAACAACGGCGATCTGACCACCTACATCGCGGCGGTGGTGGACGGCAAGGCCCTGCGCATCGACAACGCCCACTATCCGAAAAAATGCTACCTGGTCATTGACGAGAACGGCAATGCCTCCATGCAGTTTTTGAAGATCTGCCAGACCGCCAAGCTGGTGCAGGATGGCAGCGTAGTCTCCCAGTATGAGGAGGTGGGCTGCAACTTCGCCTTCGGGGACGCCGACGGCTCCCGCATGGTATTCACCAGCCTCTTCGGTGACAAGATCCCCGGCACGGTGAAGTGCGCCGCCGTCTGCGACAAGAACGGCGTGGTCACCAGCGTCTTCGACTCCGACACCGCAAAGAGCGTCTCCATCCCCAGGGACGGCTTCGTCCTCTGCCAGCGGCACCGCCGGGACGAGGGGCAGGAGTACAAGTGGGACAAATTCTTCTCCGACTGCAGGGTGGGGGACACCATCGAGCTGGAAGTCAGCTATGAGGGCTCCACGGTGCAGAACATCCGCACCGCCATCAGCGGCGGCCCCACGGTGGTGAAAAACGGCCAGCCCTACGGCGACGTCTCCACCTACAATGAAGAGGGCGTCACCGAGGTCGCGCTCTACAGCTCCAATGCGCCCAGAACCGGCATCGGCGTGAAGGCCGACGGCACCATCGTCATCGCCATCGCCACCTGCACCTTCCAGGAACTCAGTCAGGTCATGGCCGGGCTCGGCTGCCGGACTGCCATGGTGCTGGACGGCGGTGCCTCCACGGCTCTGTATGTGAACGGCGCCACGGTCTACGGCGCCGGGCGGCTGCTGTCCCACATGCTGACCTTCTCAAAATAAACGAACCCCCGCTGCTTCGTTGGAAGCGGCGGGGATTTTCTATGGACTGGTGGATCAGAACAGATCCTCCACGACCTTCTCCGGAGGAACCAGCAGTTCGTCCGGATGGCTGAGATACATCTTGAACATCTTGAAGCCCTGGGCGTAGTCCAGACCGTCGCAGATGCGCTCGTCGGTGTTGATCTTGAAATCGATGTACTTTCTTAGCTCTACCGTCCCGTCTCGTGTGACCTCATAGGCTTTTCGTTTCGAACCGAAAGCAATGAAGGCGGGCAGGGTGCCGAAGTTGTACAGGTGGTGATACACCGGGCCGATGCCGATGGAGCCCAGATCGGTGATGATCATGCTGCCGTGGAAGGGGCTGGCGTCCAGCAGACTCTGGGGGATGATGCCGAAGTAGTCCATCACCTTCAGGATCCAGATGGCGAACCGGAGGAAGAACCGCGGCAGCTTGCCGAGGGCGGCGGCCACCTGCTCGGTGTTGTTGTCCTCCTCGCCGTACTTGATCTCGTCGATCTTCTCGTTCATCTTGTGATAGACGTCGTAGATCGTGTCATAGGGATCGAACACCACCTTGATGGTAGTCTCGCCGGCCTCGGCGGTCATGCCGCGGCGGACGGTGAGAACGATCTCGATGTTGTTTCTGGCGTAGATCCTGCGGCCCGCGATGAAGCGGTTCACCGCCGGGCGCTGAGACACCAGACGGACGTAGGCCGCGATGAACAGATGCAGATAGCCCAGGCCCTTGTAGCCCTCTTTGCGCTTTTCCCGCAGCCAGCGGTCGATCTCCGTGACCTCTACCGAGTCGGAGAACTGGTTGCAGGCGTCGTTCTTCTGCACCATGATGTAGGGAATAAACGTATAAAACGGGTCCAGGGAGCGGATCAGGCGTCCCTCCTTGCGGTCGCCGAATCTTCTTCTCGCCAAGGTCTCCACCTCCGAAATTGTTCTAAATTTTTAAGCTTTTTCATTATACCAAATTCTCAGCGGAAACGCAAGTGCGGCAGGGGAGAAAAGGAGATTTCGGACGCAATGTCGCGTATTAAACCGGGCTTTGTTTTGTAAAAACAGAGAAAAAGCCCTGATTTTTAAGCGTTATTTTGTTAACAATGGCAACTGCGTTCAAAAAACAATGGAATATCAACACATTTTTGACAGGCATGACAGAAAAATAATTAGTAAAACTGACGGAAAATACGCCTTTGACAGCTTGCGAAACGGTCAAAAATGGTATATTATATAGTTGAATGTCGTGCAGATTGTGTCGGGAAATTGGAGTAACCAACAATTTGTGCAAAAACATTATGATAGTTCATTGTAGGGAGGTGTGTGAATGTCATTTGAAGCGATCACAACGGTCCGGGAGGCGGAGGCGCGCGCGAAGCAGATCAAGCTGGAAGCGACGCAGTCCGCGGCCGAGGCGATCGAAGCGGCTGAGGCGGCCGGCGCTGCCGCGGTGCAGGCTTCGCTGCAGAAGGCAGCGGACGAGCTGAAGGTACTGCGGAGCAAATCGGACGAGAAGGCCACGACGGATGCGGAGGCGCTGGCTGCGCAGACCCGTGAGCAGGAAGCGGCCATGCGTACGAAAGCCGAGGCGCGACTGGACCAAGCGGCGTCACTCATCGTGGAAAGGATCGTGAATAGCTGATGGCCATTGTAAAAATGAAAAAGCTGCAGCTCATGGTCGTGCGCTCCCAGAAGGAGGCGCTGCTCCGCGATTTGATGCTGCTCGGCTGCGTTTCGGTAACGGAGCCGGCTGTCCCCGCGGAAGGGGACGACGAGGGCCTGCAGCGCGAGACCGGCGGCCTGGTGGAAGCCAGAGCCGATCAGGCGAGACTGAACAGTGCACTCCAGCTTCTGGATAAGTACGCCCCGGTCAAATCCAAGTTCCTGTCTCCGAGACCTGAGGTGACGGAGGCGGAATTCCTGGACGAGACTGCGCTCCAGGCGGAGCTGAAGGCTGCGGCTGAGGTGGAGGATCTGGAGGCACAGATCCGCAGACTGACCTCTGAGGAGGCGCGTCTGCGCAGCTCCATCGAATCTCTGAAGCCGTGGACGGCGCTGGATCTTTCGCTGGATACCTCCGGTACCGCCAGCACGGATGTCACCTTCGGCACGATCCCCGCAGTGGTGAATCTCGCGGAGGTGAACCAGACCCTTGCAGCTGCCGCCGAGGAGGCGGAGCTCTTCCCCGTGAGCACGGACGGGGACGCACATTACACCGTGCTGGTATGTCACAAATCTCAGCAGGCGGAGGCGATCGCAGCCCTGCGAAACTTCGGCTTCGCGGTGGCGTCGGTCTCTGGAACCAAGGGAACGGCCCGGGAGAACATCGAATCCCAGACCGCCCAGATCGAGACCCTTTCCAACGAGCGGACCAACCTGGAGGCGAAGATCGTCAGCTATGCTCCCCATCGGGATGCCTTCAAGCTCAGCATCGACCGGATGACCGCCAACATCGGCAAGGCCGAGGCGGCGGAGCGGATGGTCGGCACCGACAGCGTCGTGTGTCTCAACGGCTGGATGGAAGCCCCGGAGGAGGAGAAGGTGGTCCAGGTCCTGTCGAAGTACGACTGCTCCTGGGAGTTTGAGGAGCCCACGGAGGAGGAGTACCCCGACGTCCCGGTCAAGCTCAAGAACAACGCCTTCACCGAGCCGCTGAACATGGTCACCAACATGTATAGCCTGCCGGCCTACGGCACGGTGGATCCGAACCCGCTGATGGCGCCGTTCTTCATTTTGTTCTACGGCATCATGATGGCGGACATGGGCTACGGCCTGCTGATGATCATCGCGGCCCTGGTGGTGAAGTTCACTGTGAAGCCCAAGGGCGGCATGAAGATCTTTATCAACCTGCTTCTGGAGGGCGGCATCGCCACCTTCGTCATGGGCGTGGTCACAGGCGGCTTCTTCGGCGACCTGATCCCGACCCTGTCGAGAATGTTCGGCAAGGAGATGGGCGACAACCTGCTGACCAATCCGCCGCTGAACCCCATGACGGACGTGAACTTCGTCCTCTACGGGTCCATGGCTCTGGGCGTGGTACATCTGTTCACCGGCATGATCGTGAACATGGTGCAGAAGTTCAAGCACGGCGACGGCATGGGCGCCATCCTGGAGGAGGGCTGCTGGTTCGTGATCTTCGGCGGACTGGCTCTGTACCTTCTGAAGATCGGCGGCAAGCTGGGCATCATCATCCTGGCCATCGGCTGCGTCATGCTGGTCTGGGGCGCCATGCGTCCGGCCAAGGGCTTCGGCAAGGTCACGGCGGTGTTCGCCGCGATCTACAACGGCGCCACCGGCTGGCTGGGCGACGTGCTGTCCTACTCCCGTCTGATGGCTCTGATGCTGGCGGGCAGCGTCGTGGCGCAGGTGTTCAACTCTCTGGGCGCCATGCCTTCCGAGAAGGGCACCACCGTTGTCACGTTCTTCATCTTCGTGCTGGTGTTCCTGGTGGGCCACGCGCTGAACTTCGCGCTGAACCTGCTGGGCTGCTTCGTGCACGACCTCAGACTTCAGTGCCTCGAATTCTTCGGCAAGTTCTACCAGGACGGCGGCAAGCCCTTTGAGCCCCTGGAGATCAACACAAAATACGTAGATGTGGAAAACCACGTCTGATTCTCGTAATTCATCAACCAAATCAAGGAGGAAACATCCATGGAAAACTTCATCCAGTCTTTCGGCGGCATCGCGATTGCGCTTCTGGGCGCCGCTATGGCTGCGGCTCTGGCCTGCTCCGGCTCTGCCAAAGGTACCGGCGTTGCCGGTGAAGCTTGTGCGGGCCTGATTTCTGAGGATCCCAGCAAGTTCGGTAAGGCCATGATTCTGCAGGTCATCCCCGGTACCCAGGGTCTGTACGGCTTCGTCATCTGGTTCCTGGCTTTCAACAAGATCACCGGCTACGGCGGCGCCATTGACATCGCCACCGGAATGCAGATCCTCGCGGCCTGCATGCCCATCGCCATCGGCGGTCTGATCTCTGCTGCGGCCCAGGGCCGTGTGGCAGCCGCCTCCATCAACATTCTCGCCAAGAAGCCGGATCACTGGTCCAAGGGCATGGTCTTCTGCATCACCGTGGAGTTCTACGCCATCCTCTGCCTGCTGGCTTCCATCATGATGCTGAACGCGATTGCTTGATGCGCTTCCGCC
>CADCQK010000185.1 GCA_902803575.1 Oscillospiraceae bacterium | reverse complement strand
GACTTCGACCTGGACGAGAAGATGTTCCCGTACCGGGCGGTGCTCGCGGAGATCAGCCGCGCCAAGGACGCCGGTCTCACACCGGAGCAGTATCTCGCCCGGGCCAGCGCCGTGGGCGACGTGCGCAAAAAGCGCATCGGCGAGCTCTATCAGGAATACTGGAAGCGCCTCTTTGCCGCCGGAGCCATGGACTTCGACGACCTCATTTACAACGCTGTCCGGGTGCTGGAGGACTTTGCCGAGGTGCAGGAGTTCTGGCAGCGGAAGTTCCAGTATGTGCTGATCGACGAGTATCAGGACACCAACAACCTCCAGTACCGCCTTTCGGCGCTGCTGGCCGGCGGCTGGGGCAATATCTGCGTGGTGGGCGACGACGACCAGAGCATCTACAAGTTCCGCGGCGCCACCATCGAGAACATCCTGAGCTTCGAAAACCAGTATAAAAATGCCCGCACCATCCGCCTGGAGCAGAACTACCGCAGCACCGGGCACATCCTGAACGCGGCCAACCACGTCATTGCCAACAACCTGGGCCGAAAGGGGAAGACCCTCTGGACCAAGGCCGAGCAGGGCGACCCGCTGACGCTGTACATCGCCCAGAACGAGCACGAGGAGGCCCAGTATGTGGCCGCCCGGATTCTGAACGCCCGGGCCCTGGGTGAAAACTTCCGGGACCACGCGGTGCTCTATCGCATGAACGCCCAGTCCAACCAGATGGAGTATGCCTTCAAGCGCAGCGGCATCCCGTACCGGATCATCGGCGGCACCCGATTCTTCGACCGGGCCGAGGTCAAGGACATGCTGGCCTATCTCTGCGTGATCCAGACCCCAGAGGATGATCTGAGACTCAGTCGGATCATCAACAACCCGCCCAGAGGCATCGGCGCGAAAAGCATCCAGACCGCCCAGGAGCTTGCAGCGGAGCTGAATATTTCTCTCTACTCCGTGGTGAGCAGAGCCGACGAGTTTCCGGCCTTGCAGCGAGCCAGCGCGCGGCTGCGGCAGTTTGCGATCCTGATCGACGAGCTGCGGGAGAGCAGCAAGCTCATGCCGCCGGATGAATTGTATGATCTGGTGCTGGAAAAGACCGGTTACTTAAAAATGCTCATGGACAAGAACACCCAGGAGGATGTGGCGCGCGCAGAGAACGTCCAGGAGCTGAAAACCAACATCGTGAACTACATGAAGGAGAGCGAGGCGCCGTCCCTGGCGGGCTTCCTGGACGAGGTGGCCCTCTATACCGACATCGACCAGCTGGACCGGTCGGCGGATATGGTGACCATGATGACCATGCACGCGGCCAAGGGTCTGGAGTTCCCCACGGTGTTCATCATCGGCTGCGAGGAGGGCATCTTCCCCGGCGTCCGGGTCATCGGTGAGCCGGAGGAGATGGAGGAGGAGCGCAGGCTCTGCTACGTCGCCATGACGAGAGCGAAAAAGAAGCTCTACCTCACCTGCGCCAGACAGCGAATGCTCTTCGGCCGGACCACCTCGAATCTGGAGAGCCGCTTTCTGGAGGAGATCCCGGAGGAGGATCTCCAGCGCACCGAGACCAAACCCAAACGGGAGGAGAGCAGCTTCTCCGGCTTCGGCAGCTCCAGCGGCTACGGCAGTTCCTACGGGAATAACTACCGGAGACCCCGGCAGCCGGAGAGACCCGCACGCAGCGTCGCGCCGCCGAAGCCGAAGCAGGAGTCTCTGCCGGACTTCAAGCTGGGCGACAAGGTGAACCATCGGGCCTTCGGAAAAGGGGAGATCACCAAGGTCACCCCCATGGGCGGCGACGCGCTTTTGGAGATCACCTTCGAGACTGCGGGCCTGAAGCGGCTGATGCTGCGGGCGGCCAAGCAGTTCATGACGAAGGAGTCCTGAGTTGACCAAAAACAAACACGCTCTGGGCGTTCTTGCGCTGCTGGGCTGCACCCTGATCTGGGGCACCTCCTTCGTGATTCTGAAGGACGCTTTGGACAGCGTGCCGACCCTCTGGATCCTGGCCATCCGCTTCACCGGCGCGGCGATCCTGATGGCGCTGTTTGCCGGAAAAAAGCTGAAAACGCTGGACAAGGGCTACCTCCGCGGCGGCGCGGTGATGGGGCTCTGTCTGGCGCTGGCCTACATCCTGCAGACCTTCGGACTCGTGTACACCACACCGGGGAAGAACGCCTTTCTGACGGATACCTACTGCATCCTGGTGCCCTTTCTCTGATGGTTTTTCCGAAAAGTCAAACCGGATCGGTATAACCTGACGGCGGCTGGACTCTGCATCGTGGGCATCGGCCTGGTGTCGCTGACGGAGAAGCTCAGCATCGGCGTCGGGGACGCCGTGACTCTGAGCTGCGGGCTCTTCTACGCCCTGCACATCATCGCCACCTCCTGTTTCATCGAGGGGCGGGATCCGGTGCTGCTGAGCTTCGTGCAGTTTCTCAGCGGAGCGGTGATCTGCTGGGTACTGGCGCCCTTTGGGGAGCCGTTCCCGGCTGCAGTTCCGGCTTCGGCCTGGTGGGAGATCGCGTACCTCTGTCTCATGTGCACGGGGGTCAGCTTCCTGCTGCAGACCCTTGGCCAGAAGTACACGCCGCCCTCGGAGGTCAGCATCCTCCTGATGCTGGAGAGCGTCTTCGGCGTGATCCTCAGCGTGATCTTCTACCACGAGCACCTGACCCTCCGGGTCCTCAGCGGCTTCGTGCTGATCTTCGTGGCCATTTTGATCTCCGAGACGAAACTGGAGTTTTTCAAACAAAAAAAGACCGACTTCTGAATTTCAACAGAAGCCGGTTTTTGCTGTATAGTGATCAAATTCCAGTTTATCGGGGAGTGAAATGATCCACCGTAGGGCGGGGACCTGTGCCCCGCCGCATTGAATATACTGCTGGTGTAACGGCGGGGCACAGGTCCCCGCCCTACAAGGAGCGAGCGTTAAACTCCAATTCACCGAACCGTCACTTATAAATCCTTTTCACCCGCGGGGACAAGGCCGAGGTGAGGCCGCAGCCCTCGTCGTGGTTCACCAGCGCCGCCTGGGACTGGCTGGAGAGGAAATTTCCTAGACCGTCGTAGCCGAAGAAGGTCACCTCGTCGCCCACCCTGCAGTCCAGATCGGTGACGTCCACCATGCACTGATCCATGCAGCAGGCCAGCAGATGGCCCCGCCTTCCATTCACAAGCACCGGTGCCCGGACTTTGAACAGATCCTGATTCAGCCCGTCGCCGTAGCCCACGCCGACCGTAGCTACCAGGGTGTCCTTTTTCAGGGTCACGGCGCCGCCGTAGCCCAGCTGGTCGCCGGGGTGCCGGAGCTTCAGATTCGTGATAAAGCTGCGCCAGCTGGCCACCTCCCGCACGTCGTAGAGGGGATCCTCCGTCCGATCCATGAACAGCCGTCTGCCGATGCGCACGGCGTCCAGATGGTACTGCGGGAACAGCTCTGCCGCGGCGGAGTTGGACATGTGCCGCATGGGCACCGGCACGCCGGCCTGCCGCAGTTTTTTGGAGGCGTCCTCAAACAGTTGAAACTGCTGGGCATCCAGTTCGGCGTTCTCCGCATCGGAGAAGTGGGAGTAGACCCCGGTGACATCCAGATGCTCCCTGCATTGATGGTATTCCTCGATGAAGGCGCTGAGCTCCTCGGGCTCCAGGCCGATCCGGTGGAGGCCCGCGTCGATCTTGATCTGGATTTTGGCCTGTTTGCCCAGCTTCTTTGCTGCCTCCGCCAGCGCCGGAAGGAATCCCAGTCTGGCGCAGGTGAGGGTCAGATCCGCCTCCACCGCCGCCTCCAGCTGGAAGGGCAGGGCGGAGCTCATGATCAGCAGCTCCCGGTCGACGCCGCTGCGCCGCAGATCCAGTCCCTCGCTGACGTGGGACACGGCGAAGCAGCCGATCTCCGGCACGGTGCAGAGTACCGCCGCGATCGCCGCCATGCCGAGACCGTAGGCGTCGTCCTTCAAAACCGGGATCAGCGCCGCGCCGTCCAGACTTTTCAGGATGGCGTTTACGTTCTCCAGCAGGATGCCGGTGTCGATCTCCATATACGAATTATTCATAAATTTATGCATAAAGCACCTCTGCACGGGCAGGATCTGCAATCCCACAGGGATACGTTCCTTATTATATTCGAAATCCATCCCGGATGCAAGGGCCTTTTCTCCAAAATTGATGCATAGAATACACAGAATTACCGAGGAAATCTCCGCGAATTTTGCATAAATATCTATTGACATTGCATAAAATGCGTTGTATACTCAGAGTCGTTCCAAGCAAAAAACACTTACCGAGGAGACAAAATGAAATGAAAAAGTATGTAGCACTGCTTCTGGCTCTGGTCATGGCCTTCGCGCTGACCGCCTGCGGCTCCAGCAGCTCCACCGCGGACAACGGCTCCGCCGCCGCTGCCGAGAGCGCTGACGCTTCCGAAAAGCTGGTCTTCGGCACCAGCGCCGACTATGCGCCCTTCGAGTTCATGTATCCCGATGAGAACGGCGATCTGGTCTACGGCGGCATCGACGTGTCCGTGGCCCAGTACATCGCCGACTACACCGGCAAGGAGCTCCAGGTGGAGAACATGGGCTTTGACTATCTGCTGGCCAGCCTGCAGAAGGGCGACTTCGACATGGTCATCGCCGCCATGGAGGCTTCTGACGAGCGCAAGGAGAGCGCCGATTTCTCCGACCCCTACTTCACCGACTATCCGCCCATGGTTCTGGTCCGCGCGGATGAGGCGGCGAGCTTCACCTCCACCGATTCCTTCGACGGTCTCTCCGTCGGCGCACAGACTGCCACCACCAAGGAAGCCATCGTCAACGATGAGCTCACCGGCGCTGTGCTGGTTTCCCTGCAGAACGTGAACGATCTGGTCAACCAGCTGGTCAACGGCAAGATCGACGCCGTGGTGCTGGACGGCGCCGTGGCCATGCAGTTCGCCGCATCCAACGATGACCTGGCTGTGGCTGAGGACGTGGATCTGGGCGAAGCTTATCCCTACTGCGTTGCCGTTGCCAAGGGCGACCCCAAGGGTCTGCTGCCGGGCATCAACGCCGCCATCGCTGAGATGGTCGCCAACGGCAAGATCGACGAGTTCGTCGAGCTGGCTGATTCTCTGGGCGATGTGGCCGTGGAGGTCAGCGCCGAGGGTTAAGCCGCACTGCTTCCCTGAATCATCCAAACGTGCAAAACCTGAAAGGGCTTTGCACGTTTTTTCCCAACGTTGTTATCTGAAAGGAGGCCATGTCTATGTGGTGGAGCAATCTGTTTACAGACATGAGCAAGGCCAGCTTCTTCAACTTTTCCTTCCTGCCCAAGTACGGCGCGTTCTTTGTGCAGGGCATCGAATATACGCTGCTGCTGGCGGTGGTATCCGTTGCGCTGGCTGTGAT
>CADCQK010000184.1 GCA_902803575.1 Oscillospiraceae bacterium | reverse complement strand
TGGGAACAACTGGACTCGAACCAGTGACCCCCTGCTTGTAAGGCAGGTGCTCTAACCAGCTGAGCTATGCTCCCGTTTCAAAGCTTTTGTATTATACTAAACATGGGGTGAATTGTCAAGCCTCTTTTTTGGTTTTTTTCGGAGTCGGAATTTGCACCAGGATGATGGCCGCAAACATGACGATGCAGCCGACCAGCTCCCGGGTGCTCATGGTCTCGTGGAGCAGCAGGGCGCCGGCGATGACGGCAAACACGGACTCCAGACTCATCAGCAGGGAAGCGATGGTGGGATCGGTGAATTTCTGGGCCACGATCTGCAGCGTGTAGCCCACGCCGCCGGAGATCAGACCGCAGTAGAGGATCGGCAGCGCGGCGGAGATGACCTTCTCCCAGGTGGGCTGCTCCGCCAGGAACGACACCACCGTGGTGAGCACCGCCGTGGTCAGAAACTGGATGGCGGAGATGCCGATGGGATCTCCCCGCTGCACGAAATGGTCGCAGCAGAGGATGTGGCCGCTGAAGAGCACCGCGCAGATCACCACCAGGGTGTCCCCGTGGGTCAGAGAAAACCCCTCGTTGACGCACAGCAGATACATGCCCACCACGCCGATGGCCACCGCCAGCCACACCAGCCAGCTGTTTTTCCGGCGGAACAGCACGAAGCCCAGAACCGGAACGATCAGAATATACATGGCGGTGATGAAACCCGCCTTGCCCGCCGTGGTGTAGACCAGTCCCATCTGCTGAAAGACGCTGGCCGTGCCGAGAAAGATGCCGCAGCAGATGCCGCCGATCAAGGTGTCATGCTTCCGTCCGGCAGCTTCCTCCGCAGTGCGGTCATGCTGCTCTCTTTTTGCGTTCACCAGCGCAACGGCCCCCACCGCCGCGGCAGCCAGCCAAAAGCGTGCGGCGGTGAAGGTGATGGGTTCGATGCTGTCCATGCCGACCCGCTGAAAGACGAAGGCCGTGCCCCAGATCAGGGCGGTCAGGGTCAAAAGCAGGTTTCCCAGCAGCTTCCTGTTTTGCATTCTGATTGAATCTCTCCGTGGTCAGATTCAGGGCTCCAGCTCGCCGAGGATGGACTCCAGCTCGGCGGTCTGGAAGGTGTATTTTTCGTCGCAGAACTGGCAGGAGACCTCGATGGCCTGGCCGGCTGCGATCATGTCCTTCAATGCGTCGGAGCCCACGGTGGAGATGGCGCCGCGGACCCGCTCCCGGCTGCAGTAGCAGCGGTATTCCACCGGGGCGCGGCTGACGATCTCCGGCTCAAAGCCCTTCATGACCTGGTTGATCACGGTCTCGGGGCCGTCCTCATCCAGAATGGTGGTGAGCTGATCCATGAGGAAGATGTTGTCCTCCAGCTTTTCGATCAGCTCCTCCGGGGCGCCGGGCATCAGCTGCACGATGAAGCCGCCGGCCGCCTTCACGCTGTGGTCCGTGTCCACCAGCACGCCCAGACCGCTGGCGGCAGCGATCTGTTCGCTCTCCACCAGATAGGCCGCCAGATCCTCGGCGATCTCGCCGCTGACCAGCTCGGTGCTGCCGATGTAGGGCTCCCGGAGACCCAGATCCCGGCTGACGGTGAACATGCCGTCCTTGCCGACAGCGCCGCCCACGTCCAGCTTGCCGTCCTGTCTGAGGGGCAGATCCACACTGGGATCGCCCACCAGACCGCGGACGTTGCCCTGAGAGTCGGACACCGCCACCACATTTCCGATGGGGCCGCCGCCCTGGACCCGGATGGTGAGGGTGGCGTGATCCTCCTTCAGCTGCTCGCCCAGCATGGAGGCCGCGCAGAGGGTCCTGCCCAGCGCCGCGATGGCGGTGGGGGTGCAGTGGTGAATCTCATTGGCCCGCTGCACGGTATCCCTGGCAGTGACCACCTGCATCTTGATAAAACCGTCCTTGGAAACGGCTCTTAGCATCTCGTCCATGGTTCATTCCTCCCGAATGGCTGTGAAAATTAGTCTGCCCCGGTCGCTTTGGGGCCCGTCCGGATGGGTCCGGACGTTGGTGAAGCCGCCCGCCGTCAGCAGCTTCGTCAGCTGCTCCGGCGTGTGGACATATTCAATATGCTCCTCGGATTCTCTGGTCCAGAATTCCCCGTCCCGCTCGAAGAGATCCATCCCGAAGCGCATGACGCCGTCATCCAGCTCCGCCCGCCAGAGACAGAGCACGTCCTCGGTCTCATCCACGAAGATCTCTCCGTCCAGCGACTGAAAAGACTCCGGGGTGCGGATGTCGAAGATCAGCAGCCCGCCTGGCCGGATAAACAGGTGCAGCCGGTGCAGCACCTCCGGCAGCTGCTCCGGCGCCAGATAGTCGAATCCGTCCAGCGAGCAGTAGGCCGCGTCCACGGTGCCGTAGAGGTCCAGTTCCTCTGCCGGTTGACATAATAACAACGGCCGCACGCAGCCCTCAGGCAGGGAGAAGGTCTTCTCCTGGGCCTGCATGAGCATGTCGGCGGAGGCGTCGGCGGCGATCAGCTCATAGCCCCGCTCCGCCATCAGGCAGGTGAGCGTGCCGGTGCCGCAGCAGAGATCCAGCAGGGTGTGGATCGGGCCTGCCGCGGCACGAAAATGCGTCTCATAATAATCGGCGAAATCGGCGTAGTCCACGTCTCTGGTGAGCACGTCGTACCACGCGGCCAGCGGGCCGTAGGCGCTCATTCCTCTTCCTTGGGGGCGTGCTTGCCCAAACGCTCGAAGACCATCTCGTAAGCGCCGGTGCCGTACTGCAGAGAGCGGTTGACACGGCTGATGGTGGCGCTGGAGGCACCGGTGCGCTCCAGAATGTCACTGTAGATCATGCCGCTGTGGAGGAAGCCCGCCACCTGGTAGCGCTGCTCCATGGCACGCAGCTCGTTGACCGTGCACAAATCTTCCAGAAACTTTTGGCACTCTTCCGCCGTCTTTAAGGTAAGGATCGCTTCATACAGCTCTTCGCAGCGGTTGTCCTTGTTGCGTTTATACATGTGTTTTCCTCGCTTTCCTGTTTTCTCCAATTTCGCGCTTTACTTTCGCACAGTATATGATAGCACATTACTGCGCGAAAATCAAACCCGGAAGTGTGAAAAAATGAAAAAGCTTTTGCGAGGAAACCCCGGCGCCTGAAAAACCGCGCATTTTGTGTTGAAGTCACAATAAATATGCTTGCTTTTCCCATTGGAATACGTTAAAATAGACACAAAGATGAATAAAGAGGAGGAGGAACCATGAAACTCATGATCGGCAGCCTCGTGCTGTCCATGCCGACGATCTGGATCATCGCCGTCATCGTGTTCGCGGTGGTGGAGGGGATGACCGCAGGTCTGGTGACCATCTGGTTTGCGCTGGGCGCGCTGGCGGCGCTGCTGGCGTCTCTGTTCGGGGCTCCGCTGTGGCTGCAGCTGGTGTGGTTCTTTGTGATCTCCATTGCCACGCTGATCGCCACCCGCCCGCTGGCGAGAAAGTACATGAACAGCAAGACCGAGGCCACCAATGCAGATATGTATGTGGGCAAGGAGTGCGTCGTCATTGAGACCATCGACAACATCCGCGGCACCGGCGCCGTGAAGGTGGCGGGAAAGGTCTGGACCGCCCGCACCGAGGAGGACGTCATCGTCCCGGAGGGCACCAAGGCCGAGGCTCTGCGCATCGAGGGCGTGAAGCTCATCGTAAAACCGGTATCGGAAGTTCAAAACGGGGAAGCATAAACTGTATATATTTTAAGGAGGATATGAAAGATGTCATATGTATGGATCGCATTGATCGTCATTGTGCTGTTCATTCTGGTACGATGCATCAACATCGTCCCCCAGGCCAAGGCCTACGTGGTCACCTGGCTGGGCGCCTACAAGACCACCTGGGGCGTGGGTCTGCACTTCAAGGTGCCGTTCCTGGAGCGGATCGAGAAGCGCGTCAGCCTGAAAGAGCAGGTGGCGGACTTCCCGCCGCAGCCCGTTATCACCAAGGATAACGTCACCATGCAGATCGACACCGTGGTCTACTATCAGATCACCGACCCGAAGCTTTACACCTACGGCATCGAGCGGCCGATCCTCGCCATCGAGAATCTGTCCGCCACCACCCTGCGTAACCTGATCGGCGATCTGGAGCTGGACCAGTGCCTGACCAGCCGTGATCTCATCAACTCCAAGATGCGGCAGATCCTGGACGAGGCCACCGACCCCTGGGGCATCAAGGTCAACCGCGTGGAGCTGAAGAACATTCTCCCGCCCAAGGAGATCCAGCAGGCCATGGAGAAGCAGATGAAGGCCGAGCGTGAACGCCGTGAGGCCATCCTCCGCGCCGAGGGTGAAAAGCGCTCCGCCATTCTGGAGGCCGAGGGCGAGAAGGAGTCCGCGATCCTCCGCGCCGACGCCAAGAAGCAGCAGAAGATCCTGGAGGCCGAAGGTGAGGCCGAGGCCATTCTGGCCGTCCAGCGCGCCACCGCCGAGGGCATCCGTCTGCTCAACGAGGCCGGCCCCACTGACGCGGTCATCAAGCTCCGCAGCCTGGAGGCCTTCGCCGCCGCCGCCGACGGCAAGTCCACCAAGATCATCATCCCCTCTGAGATCCAGTCTCTCGCCGGTGTGGCCACCGGTCTCATGGAGACCCTCAAGGAGCCCAAGGGCGAATAATTCGTAAAATCTTTTTAGCGGGCTGGCGTCAGCCGGCCCGCTTTTTTCAGGAGTCGATCAACCTATGAAATTACCCTTTTTTAAGAAAAAACCAAAAGAACTGCCGGAGGGCTACATCAGACAGCCAATCATCCCCAAGGGCGTATCCAGCGTGGTGCGATCCAAAGAGGAGATCTACAAGGAAGGCCGGATGCGCACCCGCGTGCCGGAGGAGTACAGCAAGATCGAGCTGCGGGAGGACGTGGCCGAGTTTCTGCGGCGCCACAACGCCTGCAGCGACCAGATCGACCGGATGGATCTGACCATGAAGCTCCACACCGCCATGGAGGCGGGCCTCCGGGGAGAGAAGGGCGGTCTTGCCATGATCCCCACCTACCTCACCAGCATGGAGTCCCATGTGGTCAGCGAGGATCCCGTGGCGGTACTGGACGCCGGCGGCTCGAATCTGCGGGTCGCCAGAGTGATCTGGGAGGGCGCCACCCCCATGGTGGAGGATGCCGAGACCATTCCGCTGCCCGGCAGCAAAGAGCCCGTGACCTGGAGTAAGTTCATCAAGCAGTGCGCCGACCAGCTGGAACCCAGACTGGAGGGCGTCAAGCGCGTGGGCGTCTGCTTCTGCTATCCCGCCGAGGCTACCCCGGAGGGCGATCTGAAGGTGCTGTCTCTGTCGAAAGAGGTCACCATCACCGGCTCGAAGAACAAGCTGGTCTGCGCCTCTCTGAACAAGGAACTGGAAAAGCGCGGCCACATGGGGCTGCAGTATACCGCGTTGAACGACACCGCCGCCGCCCTGATCCGCGGACGCACCAGCGTGCCGCCCAGATACGGCTCCGATGTCGCGGGCATGGTCATGGGCACCGGCGTGAACGCCGCCATCTCGCTTCCTGTGGAGCGGATCGAAAAGCTGGGCCTGCCCGCCGACGGCACCCGGATGATCGTGGACATGGAGGCGGGCTTCTTCTCCGACGTGCCCCAGAGCGATTTTGAAAAGCTGGTGGATGAGAAGAGCGAGGCCCCCGGCGTCTCCCGTCTGGAGAAAATGACCGGCGGCCGCTACCTGGGCGACATCGCCCGCTATGCGCTGAAGGCCGCAGCCGAGGAGGGTATGTTCGAGGATGAGCAGACCACCAAACGGCTGAAGGCCATGCGCACCCTCAGCATCGCCACCGCCGACAAGTTTGCCGACGATCCCTGGATGAAAGCCATCCCCGCCATGAAGGACGCCACCCAGAAGGATCTGGAGACCGCCCAGCATATCATCATCGGGGTCCTGCGCCGCGCCGGAGCGGCCTGCACCTGCCTGGCCTCCGCCATCGCGAAGCTCTCCGGCCAGGGTCTCACGGACCGCTATAAGCCGGTGATCGTCAGTGTGGACGGCTCGGTCTACAACAAGAGCTTCTTCGTCCACGAGGAAGTCACTGAGGGCATGCAGGAGTTCGCCATCCAGGAGCTGAATATCTTCAGCATGTGCAAGGGCGTGGAGTACGCCACCCTGATCGGCACCGCCTGCGCCGCCGTCACCGAACAGCACGGCTGAGAAAGCGTGAAAAACAAAACACAAAAAAGGGATTGCTGATTTTTCTGTTGTGGTATATAATGAATCTACCTTGATTCCAAAGAAGGAGGAAGCCACTATGAAATGTCCCAAGTGCGGCCATGAGATGGTCGTGGATGAGCATCGCAGATACGCGCTGCAGATGTGCTACGAGTGCGGTTACATCGAGGGCCGGATGGCTGACACCAAGGCCGAGAGCAACTTCAATCATCTGAAGAATCTCACCATGACAGAGGCCATTGCCTTCATCTCCAGAGGTCTGAATGTGAAGGAAGCCGACGTCGCCAGATGGCTGGACGATCCCTTCAACGCCTGATCCCACACAAAATCCCCGCCGGATGCATCCGGCGGGGATTTTGGTTTTTAAAGATCAGCTGTCGAGCTTGAGAACCGCGAGGAAGGCCTCGGTGGGGATCTGCACCGTGCCGAGCTGGCGCATCTTCTTTTTGCCCTCTTTCTGCTTTTCCAGCAGCTTTTTCTTTCTGGTGATGTCGCCGCCGTAGCACTTGGCGAGGACGTCTTTTCTGAGGGCCTTGACGGTCTCTCTGGCGATGATCTTGCCGCCGATGGCCGCCTGCACCGGGATCTCGAAGAGCTGGCGCGGGATGTTCTCCTTCAGCTTTTCGCAGAGGCTTCTGGCTCTGCCGTAGGCCTTGTCCTTGTGGGCGATGAAGCTCAGAGCGTCCACCGGGTCGCCGTTCAAGAGCATGTCCACCTTCACCAGTTCGCTGGGGTGGTAGCAGCTGAACTCATAGTCCAGGGAGGCGTAGCCCTTGGTGCGGGCCTTCAGGGTGTCGAAGAAGTTGTAGACGATTTCGTTTAAGGGCATCTCATACTTCAGCTCCACCAGACGGGTGTCCAGATACTGCATGTCCTGATACTCGCCGCGCAGATCCTGACACAGCGGCATGATGTTGCCCACGAACTCCTGGGGGGTGATGATGCTCACGCTGACGAAGGGCTCCTCTGCCAGTTCGATGCTGGCGGGATCGGGGTAGTTGTGGGGGTTGTCCACCATGACCACGCTGCCGTCAGTCTTGGTGATCCGGTAGATAACGCTGGGCAGCGTCGTGATCAGATCCAGATCGAACTCCCGCTCCAGATGCTCCTGAATGATCTCCATGTGGAGCATGCCCAAAAAGCCGC
>CADCQK010000183.1 GCA_902803575.1 Oscillospiraceae bacterium | reverse complement strand
GTAAGCGCAGGCGATGGGACTGAGATCAGCATTCTCGTCCACGAAATAGATCTTCTTTTCCACCTCGCTCAGCGGCAGACCCACGGCTGCGCCGGCGGGGGAGACGTGCTTGCAGCTGGCGGCGGCGGGCAGACCGGTGGCCTTTTTCAGATCCCGCACCAGCTGCCAGGAGTTCAGCGCGTCCATGAAGTTGATGTAGCCGGGCTTGCCGTTCAAAACCTGAATCGGCAGGTCGCCGCCGTTTTTCATATAAATGCGGGCAGGCTTCTGGTTGGGGTTGCAGCCATATTTCAGTTCCAGTTCGTTCATGTTCGACACCTCACTGCACGTCGTGTTTGTTTTTGATGACGGTCTCTTCCTCGCCGGTCTCCAGATTCAGATACCGGACGAAGAGGGACACCTTGTTGTCCTCGTTCAGGGCGTTCCAGACCAGCTCCGCCAGTTCCTCGGCGGTCTCGGTATTGATGTCCACCCGCTCCGGCTCACCGGAGAAGCTGGGCAGCGGCTCGCCGTCCATCTGGTAGGTGTGGATGTAATGGCCCACGCCGGGGATGGGAGTGTCATACTCGAAGAACTGCCGAGAGCAGCAGTTGGGGTCGCCGTCGATGCTCTTGAGGATGGAGAGCTTGTAGCTGCCGTCCTCCTTCACCACGCCGGAGATGCGGGGGGTGAAGTTCGGGTCGTCCGGCTCGAAGGTGCGGGTGCGGAGGGCGGCCTCGAAGGTCTTCTGCACCAGCATGAAGTCGCGGATGGTGTCGGTCTGGTCGCCGTTGGTGACGATGGTGCGGCCGCCCCAGACGCGGACGGGGTGGTAGATGATGAGACTGGGATCGCTCAGCTTCGCGGGGTCATAGGCCTCGGTGCGGATGCCGTCCTCGGTCAGCAGAAAGACGCGGTTGCGGCTGTTGACGCTGCGGCCCATGATGAAGTAGACCATGACGGCATGCTTGCCGTCCACGCTGCGGCCGAGGACGATGCCGCGGCCGGGGTAGTCGTTTTCTCTCAGCAGGGTTTCCAGATCATTCGTTTTCCACATAGCAGTTTTCCTCATTCATCAATTTGTTTGCCACCAGCTCGGCGGCGGCAGGGAGGAGCTTCCACTCCGCCTGCTCCATAACGCGCTTTTGCAGGGTTTCGGGGGTATCGCCGGGGAGGATCTCCACCGCTTTCTGGAGGAGGATCTCGCCCCCGTCGGGGATCTCGTTGACAAAATGCACCGTGGCGCCGGTGACCTTCACGCCCCGCGCCAATGCCGCCTCGTGGACCCGGAGTCCGTAGAAGCCCTTTCCGCAGAAGGCGGGGATCAGGGAGGGGTGGACGTTCAGGATGCGGTTTTCCCAGCGCCTGGTGAAGCGCTCAGACAGGATGCTCATATAGCCCGCCAGGACGATCATCCGGATGCCGTGAGCCTCCAGAATCTGCTGGATCTTCTCCTCGGCGTCGGGCTCCTTCGGAGTCACCACGGCGGTTTCGATGTTCGCCTTTTTGGCCCGCTCCAGAGCGTAGGCCTTGGGATTGCTGGCGAGGACCAGTTTGATCTCTCCGCTTTCCAGCTTCCCGTCTGCGGCGGCGTCGATCAGCGCCTGGAGATTCGTCCCGCCGCCGGAGACGAACACGGCGATGGCGGTCTTTTTCACAGCCTCACGCCCTCGTCGCCGGAGACGATCTCGCCCAGGATGTAAGCGTCCTCGCCATTGGCTTTCAGGGTCTCGACGGCCTTGTCGGCGTCCTCCTTGGAGACCACGGCGATCATGCCCACGCCCATGTTAAAGGTGTTGAACATCTCCCGCTCCGGGATCTCGCCGGTCTTGGCGATGAGATCGAAGATGGGGAGCACCTTCACGCTGCTGCGGTCGATCTTTGCGGTGCAGCCCTGAGGCAGGGCGCGCGGAATGTTTTCATAGAAGCCGCCGCCGGTGATGTGGGCGATGCTCTTGACCTGCACGGCCTCCATCAGCGCCAGCATGGGCTTCACATAGATCTTTGTGGGGGTCAGCAGGGTCTCGCCGAGACTCTTGCCGCCCAGAGCTTCCACCGGCGCGGTGAGATCGGCGTTTTCCACGTCGAAGACCCGGCGCACCAGGGAGAAGCCGTTGGAGTGCACGCCGCTCGAGGGCAGGGCTACGATCACGTCGCCGGGGCGCACCTCGCTGCGGTCGATGATTTTGTCCTTATCCACGCCGCCCACGGAGAAGCCCGCGAGGTCGTATTCGTCCACCGGGTAGAAGCCCGGCATCTCGGCAGTCTCGCCGCCGATCAGCGCCGCGCCGGACTGGACGCAGCCCTCGGCCACACCGGAGACGATGTCCGCGATCCGCTCGGGCACATTCTTGCCGCAGGCGATGTAGTCCAGGAAAAACAGTGGCTTTGCGCCGCAGCAAATGATGTCGTTGACGCACATGGCCACGCAGTCGATGCCCACGGTGTCGTGCCTGTTCATGCGGAAGGCCAGCTTGAGCTTGGTGCCCACGCCGTCGGTGCCGGAGACCAGCACCGGCTTCTGAATGCCGGTGAGATCCAGCTCAAAGAGGCCGCCGAAGCCGCCCACGCCGCCGAGAACGCCCTCGGTGACGGTGCGGGCCACGTGCTGCTTCATGAGCTCCACGGCCTTGTAGCCTGCGGTGATGTCCACGCCGGCAGCGGCGTAATGATCGCTGTAGCTGTTGGTATTCATACGTTCTTTCCCTCGCTGATCTTGTAATCAAAGCGGTTGCGGTCGTTGCCCTCCGGCACGCGGGTGGGATACTCCCCGTCGAAGCAGGCGTGGCAGTAGCCCTCGCCGCACTTGACCTGCATCAGCTCGCCGGCGTCCTCCACGGGCAGATAGCCCAGGGTGTCGGCGCCGATGATCTCCGCGATCTCCGGGATGGAGTGGTGGCAGGCGATGAGACGCTCCCGGCTGTCGATGTCCACGCCGTAGTAGCAGGGGTTCATGAAGGGGGGTGCGCTGGAGCGCACATGCACCTCGGTGGCACCGGCCTCTCTCAGGAGTTTCACGATCCTGGCGCTGGTGGTGCCGCGGACGATGGAGTCGTCGATCATCACCACGCGCTTGCCGCGGACCACGGCGGAGACAGGATTCAATTTGATGCGCACCAGATTCTCACGAGCGCTCTGGCCAGGGGCGATGAAGGTGCGGCCGATGTACTTATTTTTAATGAAGCCGACCTCGTAGGGAATGCCGCTCTCCTGGGCATAGCCGAGGGCCGCGTCCAGACCGGAGTCCGGCACGCCGATGACCACGTCGGCCTCCACGGGGTGACGCTTCGCGAGACACCGGCCGGCGCGGACGCGGGCCTCATGCACGCTGACGCCGTCCACGATGGAGTCGGGGCGGGCGAAATAGATGTGCTCAAACACGCACAGGCGCTTTTCCTTGGTCTCACAGTGCTCCCGCATGGAGCGGATGCCGTCGCGGCTGAAGACCAGGATCTCACCCGGATCGATGTCCCGCACGAAATGGGCATGGACGGAATCCAGGGCGCAGGTCTCGCTGGCGATGACGTAGACGCCGTCGTCGGTCTGACCGTAGCAGAGAGGGTGGAAGCCGTGGGGGTCTCTGGCAGCGATGAGCTTTGTGGGGCTCATGAGCACCAGAGAGTAGGCGCCCTCCAGCTTGTACATGGCACAGCTGACAGCCGCCTCGATGCTGGGGGTGGTAAGCCGCTCCTTGGTGATGGTGTAGCTGATGACCTCAGTGTCGGTGGTGGTGTGAAAGATGCTGCCCTGGAGCTCCAGGGTGTTGCGCAGCTCGGCGGCGTTGACGATGTTGCCGTTGTGGGCCAGCGCCATGCGGCCCTTGATGTGGTTCACCACCATGGGCTGGCAGTTGGAGCGGGTCTTGGTGCCGAAGGTGCCGTAGCGGGTGTGGCCCACGGCGATGCTGCCCTTGCCCAGAGACTGGAGCACCTGGGGGGTGAACACATCGGCCACCAGACCGACGTCCTTGTGATAGGTGATGAGGCCATCGTCGTTCACGGCGATGCCGCAGCCCTCCTGCCCGCGGTGCTGCAGGGCGTAGAGGCCATAGTAAGTCAGAGCGGCAACGTCGGTGCTCTCCGGCGCAAACACGCCAAAGACGCCGCATTCCTCATGAATATGTTCGTTCATGGGTGTGGTTCCTTTCATGATATCAACCGAGGATGCGGCGCATCATCTCAGAGTAGGCGTCCTCCACGTTGCCGAGATCTCTGCGGAAGCGGTCCTTGTCCAGCTTCTCGTGGGTGGTGCTGTCCCAGAAACGGCAGGTGTCGGGGCTGATCTCGTCGGCGAGGACGATCGTGCCGTCGTTCAGGCGGCCGAACTCGAGCTTGAAGTC
>CADCQK010000182.1 GCA_902803575.1 Oscillospiraceae bacterium | reverse complement strand
GACCGGACGGCGATACTTCGTCTCGGCGACGTAGCGGTCCTTGAGCGGCTTTTTCAGATCCTGCTCGGCGATGAACTTCTTGATCTCATCGATGGCCAGGGCCTTGTCCAGAGCGCCTCTGGTGCAGGCATCCTCGCAGCGGCGGTTGCAGACGTAGCCGCAGACGGAGGGGAACGGGTTATCCTGCTTGATCAGTGCCAGAGCGTCAGCGTAGCGGCCTTCCTTGGCCAGCTTGATGTAGCCCTGGATGGCGATGTGAGCCGGGCAGGCAGTCTTGCAGGGCGCGGTGCCGGACTCGTGGCAGTTCTTGCGGTTGTCGGCCACGTAGTTGAAGTTCCACTTGTCCTCGCCCCAGATGAGGCTTTCGGGCAGCTCCTGCTTCGGATACTCCACGGGGCCTTCCTTGGTGCAGAGCTTCTGGCCCAGCTTCACGGCGCCGGCGGGACATACCTCGACGCACTTGCCGCAGGCGACGCAGTTGTCTTTGTCGACGTGGGCACGATAGGCGGAAGCGGACAGGTTCGGGGTGTTGAACAGCTGGCTGGTACGCAGTGCGAAGCAGACGCCCAGGTCGCAGTTGCACAGGCCGAAGATCTTGTCTTGGCCGTCGATGTTGGTGATCTGGTGGACGTAGCCGTTGTCCTCGGCGCGCTGGCAGATCTGCAGAGCCTCTTCTCTGGTGATGTAGTGGCCCTTGCCGGTCTCCACCAGGTAGTCCGCGAAGTCGCCGAGACCGATGCAGCAGTCGTCCTGGATCTCGCCGGAGCCCTCACCCTCGATGCGGCGGGCGTTGCGGCAGGAGCAGTAGCCGACGGAGTATTTGCCGTCGTACTTATCCAGCCAGTGGGAGATGTGCTCGATGGGCAGAGACTGCTGCTCTGCGGCAATGGCCTTCTCCACCGGGATGACGTGCATGCCCACGCCGGGGCCGCCGGGAGGGATCAGATGGGTCTTGCCCGCCAGAGGCAGGAAGGTCATGTTGTTGAACATGCGGCCCAGCTCCGGATACTTCTCCATCTGCGCGGGGACCATGTTGGTCATCTCGGCGATGCCGGGGACGAAGACCTGAACATAGTACTGCTTCTGACGGCGGGGATTCTCCCAGTTGTACTCCACCGCGCCGGTCTGACATGCCTTCTCCAGCAGCTCCTCCACGTGTTTGGGATCCTTGCCGGTGATGGCGGCGATCTCCGCCAGGGTCTTGGGCTGACGCTTGCCCATCTTGAGCATGATCTCAGCCTGCTCGTCACTCTCCAGAGAGCGGTCCAGGAGGATGTACTCCGGGTCGTTTTCGGTGATCTTTTTGATGCCGAATTTCTGCGGGATTCGGTCGGTAATCATTTTACCGAGCTCGAACAAAATTTCTCTTGCCATGTAATTTGCCCCTTTCCAAATTGTTTCCTTATGTCGTTTTCCCTGTTTTTTCGCATAGGTAATTAATTTTATCACAATGTACAATATAATACAAGTGTATCGAAAGATATGGTACAGAATGCCGAAAAATGTATTGTATTTCCTGCTCAGATCACGCAAAAATCAGCATCAGCAGCAGTGCGACGCAGAGCAGCCAGCCCAAAATGAACGTCACCCCGTGCTTCTTTTCCGAGTGGATGGCGATAAACTCCCGGATCAGGGCGCTGGGCCAGTAGTAAAAGGCCACATGGCTGCCGATGCCGGTGCAGTTCAGGCCGATCCGCCGGCAGTAGCGGAGGGCCCGGTAGACGTGGTAGTTGCTGGTGACCAGCGCGGTGTATTTTCTGCCCGTCTGCCGGTCGAGGATGTCCTTGGAAAATCTGAGATTCTCCAGTGTGGTCCTGGAGCCGTCCTCCAGAAGGATGTCCGCCTCCGGGATCCCCTGCTCCAGCAGGTACTGTTTCATGGCCGCCGCCTCGGAGATGGTCTCGTCCCCGCCCTGACCGCCGGAGGGGATCAGCTTCGGCGGGGTGGGATCCTTGCGATAGACCTCGATGGCCTTGTCCACCCGGTCCCGCAGCAGCTTCGAAAGCTGGTCTCCGTGGAGCAGTCCCGCACCGTGGATAATCACGTAGTCAAAATCCCGCTTTCTGGGGATGATCTGCAGAAACAGTGTGTAGATCATGAAGATCAAAAACGCCATGGAGCCATAGATGACCGTCACGCTAACGAGGCTTCCGAGAATGAACCACCAGGAGCGGTAGAAGGAGCTGTCCAGATCGAAGGTAACGGAGTACTTCACCATCAGGGCGATGGTCACGGCCTCCCCCACCAGGATCACGATGCCCAGGGCCAGGGAGAGCATGTGTGACAGCTGCCGCCCCTCTCTTCGCAGCATGACGATCCCATTATGGATCAGGAAAAACGGGACGATCAGCAGCGCAATCAGCACTGCTTGAGAGATAATCAGAAAAGCAACGCCCATATTGTCGCCGAAGAGGTTCAGCGCAAAGGGGATCGTCCCCAGAAGGCCCAAAAATAAAAGATAGCAGTTGCGGTACCGGCTTCTGTCCTTATGAAATGCGTAGACAAAGGGCGCCCAGAACACCGCCGCCAGCAGAAAGAAAATCAAAATTTGCATTTTTTCTCCGATCCCCGCAACCCTCAGAGCGCGGCGAAGCTCCGGCTGCCTTTCGTGTCCAGCCAGTGCAGCATCCACAGGGAAGCCGCCGCCAGCAGGATCGTCCAGAGCAGCAGATAGATCACAGCGCCCAGCTTGTAGCCGACCAGGAGATAAAGGCCCCCCAGCAGGATGGCGAAGCCCCAGCCGCCGAACAGGGCGATGGCAATGGCGCCGCTCTGCTTGATGGGCGTTATCTCGTTGGTCCAGGTCAGGACCGGCATCTTCATGCCGATGAAGAGATCAAACACGCTGCTGAACACCGCGCAGGCCAGCGCCGTGACCACCACCAGCAGCCGCAGCTCCGCGGAAGCCGGCAGGACGATCGCGGCGCAGAGGGCGGCGAACAGCATCGGGAGGCAGCTCAGGATCAGCTGCACAGAGAGCTTGGCGCGCAGCACGGTCTTCGGCTCCACCGGCAGCGACTGGGGGATCCAGATGCTCTTCCCCTCCAGTGACACCGACGGCGTGGCCACAATGATCATGGCCAGAAGCATGCAAAGCAGGGCGCAGGCCAGCACAGCAGGGCTGCCCGGCATGCCGGAGAGCGCCTGGTCCAGCACGGCAAAGAGCTCCCGTCCCTTGACCAGCAGCAGCACGCCTGCCGCCGGGAGAAACAAAACGCCGAGGCCGCAGTTGAGCATGTAGGTGGCGCTGGAGGTGAAGCGGGAAAACTCCTTTGCCCGCAGTGCGCCGATGGCCGACCGCTCCTTGGCCCGTTTCTCCACATAGCGCACCTTTCCCGCGGAGCCGCTGGAGGTGGCGATGCGCAGGAAGCTCCTGGACATGGCCCGCCAGACCAGCAGGCACAGCAGCAGCGTGACGGCCAGAAAGATCCCGGTCGCCGTCCAGTCGCCCTCGCCGATCCGGCCGAAGAGGTAGAGCCCGTAGGACGCGCCCTTGATCTTCTCCCCATAGAGCACCGCGTTGTTGACCATGTCCCGGATGAGCATATTGGACTTGAAGCTGAAGAAGTAATACACACCGAAGATTGCAAGGGAGATCAGCACGGTGATATAGCTTTTGTTTTTCAGCTTCAGGCTGATCCTCGCCACCACCCAGCCCAGCACGCAGGACAGCAGCAGGATGATCAGCGTCACGATCAGGAAAAACAGGATGCCGCACAGCACGTTGGAGACCGTCGCCCCCGCCACGATCCAATAGACGATCAGTGTCGGCAGCAGCACCGTGGAGGCATACATGGTGCCCAGCAGATAGACGTTCAGCAGCCGGGCGGTCATGATGGTCCGTACCGGGATCGGCAGGGACAGCAGCAGATCATTGTCCTTCGCCAGATACAGCCCGGCATAGGTGTTGAACACGCTGCCGAAGGCGCCCAGCAGGATGGCGAGGCCGCCCATCAGCAAAAAGTACAGCCAGCCCACACCGGCCTGGGTCAGCCCGCCGCAGAGGCTCAGAGCCAGGACGGTAAACATGCCGCCCAGCATTCCCACCATGAGAACGAAAAACAAAATGAAATACGCAGCGATGGAGGCCTTGGAGCGCATCCGGTTCTTCTTCGCGTCGAAGAAATAGCCCTTGAAGACCTCCGCGACCTGCTTTTTCAGAAGTACCTTCAGCATTTATTCCGCCTCCAGTTCCAAAAAGACCGCCTCAAGGCTCGCGTCGCCCTTGACCTCCTCCATGGTGCCCACCTTGACCAGCTTGCCCTGCTTGATGATGGCCACCTTGTCGCAGAGCTTCTCCGCCACCTCCAGCACATGAGTGGAGAAGAAGATAGCGCCGCCCCGGTCGCAGTGCTCCCGCATCATCTCTTTCAAAAGATGGGAGGCCTTCGGGTCCAGACCCACAAAGGGCTCGTCCATAACGATCAGCTTCGGATCGTGGATCCAGGCGGAGATCAGGGCCAGCTTCTGCTTCATGCCGTGGGAATAGGCGGAGATGGGCTGGCCCAGATCGCCGGTCAGCTCGAAGAGATCGGCGTATTTCCGGATCCGCTCCTGCCGCTGCGCCGCCGGGATGCCGAAGATGTCCCCGATGAAATTCAGATACTTGATGCCGCTCATGAACTCATACAGATCCGGGTTGTCCGGGATATAGGCCAGCTCCTTTTTGCAGGCCACCGGCTCGGTCAGGATGTTCTTTCCGCCGATCCGGATGGTGCCCTGATCGAACTGCAAAATGCCTGCCACGCTTTTCAACGTGGTGCTCTTGCCGGCACCGTTGTGGCCGATGAAGCCGAAGATCTCCCCCGGCCGGATCTCCAGGGTCAGATCGTCCACGGCCTTTTTGTCCCCGTAGGTTTTCGTCAGATGCTCGATGTTCAACATGGCTTCTCTCTCCTTGCTTCCCTTTTAGCGTTGCTCCCATTCCTCCCGCAGGATCGCGTATTGCAGCTCGTCCTGCCAGGAGATTTCGCCGCCCTTCACATAGCGGCACTTTTTTCGAAAATGCGCCTCCAGCCGGAGTCCGCAGCGCTCCAGCACCTTTCTGGATCCGAGATTGTCCGGGTTGCAGAGGGCGTTGACCCGGTGCACCTGCAGCTTCCGGAAGCTGTATTCCATCAGCTTTTTGCTAAGCTCCGTGGCATAGCCCATATTCCAGTATGCCTTGAGCAGGTGGAAGCCGATCATGGCGGTGTCGGTCTCAGCGTCCGGTTCGATGTGGCAGCGGCCGATGGACGCGCCGTCCGCTCTGCGAATGACGGTGAACTCCAGATTCTTTGGTTTGGGCTGTTCCCAGTCGCTTAATATGCCCGCCAGATGCCGCCGGGCGCCGTCGTGGTCCATGGTGTCGAAGGGCGAGTAGCGCAGGATCTCCGGATCGGAGTAAAGACGGTAAACCAGCTCCAGATCCCCCGGCTCCATCCTCCGAAGGAACAGCCGCCGGGTCGTTATCAGGATCCCGTCCTCTGCAAGCCGCTCCCGCCAGGCCTCCAGCGCGTTGTAGATTCCATCTTCAGACAGCACCCCGCGCTTCAGATCCTTCGGAAGCGATCCGGCCTCGTCGGCGGCAAAGTCAAGCTTCCAGTCGTCGCTCGCATAATAGGCGGCCAGCTGCTCCGCGGCCTTTTGGGCGCTGTCCCGCTCCGCGGCGGAAAGCGATTCGGCGGCCAGCGCAATTTGCAAAGCTTGCAGCATCGGTTCATAGTGCGCGATGCGCTCCATGCATTCCGAATCCCGCATATGATGGTCTTTCATAACGGCAGATCACCCTTGTCTTTCATATCATCCAAAGCATAGCACATCCATGGGCGTTTTAACAGAGCTGCGGGCATGAAAACAGCGTCGGATCCCAGAAAACAGCGCTTGATTTCTCATACGGCATATGATAGTATATAAAATAAATTACCATCTGGTCAAGGAAGTGGAAACATGGGCAAGAGCATCCGCATCCACCTGCTGCACTGCGGCTATATGCAGGTGTCCGAATCGGTGGTGCTGGGCGACGGCAGAAGTCTGAAAAACGCTGCCCGGCAGCTGATGACCAAAACAGAGCAGCGCGTCACGCTGCCGGTGTGCGCCTTTCTGATCGAACACCCGGATGCGCTGATCCTGGTGGACACCGGCTGGTGCCGGGACATCAGCCCCAAGGGGGTCTACGATCCGGCGGCGGTGAAAAAGGTCCTGCCCGCCCATCTGGCAGCAGTGTATCAGCCCTACGTGCCGGAGGGCATGGCGATCCATGAGCAGCTCGCGGCGCGCGGCATCCGTCCGGAGGATCTGGACATCGTGCTGCTGACCCATTTGGACCCCGACCATGTGGCTGGCATCCGTCATGTAAAAAACGCCAAGCGGATCCTGGTGGCGGAGGATGAGTACTTCTGGAACTGCCGGTTCGTCTATCAGGCGCGGCAGCCGAAAAAGCTCTTTGAAGGGATCCCCATGGAGCGCTTCTGGTATCGCGGCTCCGACATGGGCACCAACCGCTGGTCCTACGATCTGCTGGAGGACAACACGATCCACTGCGTGAACATCCCCGGCCACACCGACGGCCTGTTCTCCGTGATCGTGCAGAACGGGGAGCTTCTGGAGCACAAGCGGAAATTTGCGCTGCTGACCTCCGACGCGGCCTATGTGCCGAAAAACTGGGAGGAGGACATCGTCCCCGGACTCGGCTTTGACGTCACCCTCCAGAGAAAGGGCATCCGCTGGATCAAAGAGCAGGCCGCCATGGACAGCTGCGTCGGCGTCTTCACCAGCCATGACCCGGAGGTACAGCCGCAGACCATTGAGATCCCGCTCCCCGACCGGGAGCCGTAAAACGAATAGATTTGGGAGGAACAAAGCATGAAACGGCACACCATTATCGACAGGACGAAATGCATCGGCTGCGGTCTGTGCGTGTCCGACTGCGTTTCCAAGTGCATTACGCTGAAGGACGGCAAGGCCGAGGTCAACGAGCCCTTCTGCATCGGCTGCGGCCATTGCTACGCCCTATGTCCCCAGAACGCCGTGGAACTCACCGGCTGGGGCGAGCAGATCCCGGAGCCCAGCAAAGAGCAGGTGACCCCCGAGGCGCTGATGGGTCTGATGAAGCGCCGCCGCTCCACCCGGCAGTTTCAGGACAAGCCCGTTCCACAGGAGGTCATCGACCAGCTGCTGGAGGCCGCCCGCTACTGTCCCACGGCGGAAAACCATCAGGTGGTGGAATACATCATCCTCGATGAGAAGAAGGCCGAGGCCGAGGCTTTGGCCGTGGAGGGCATGCGCAAGGCGAAAAAGGTGCTGGAGAAGCTTGTGCCTGCCATGGCCCTTCAGGAGATCGACGACCACTTCTTCTTCAAAAATGCGCCGCTGGTGATCCTTGTCACCAACAAGGCCGGCATGGACGACGGTCTCGCCGCCAGCTACATCGAGCTCATGGCCAACAGTCTTGGCCTGGGCGTCCTCTACAGCGGCTTCTTCCGTGTGGTCTCCAAGGTGAATCCCAAGCTCAAAAAACTGCTGAAGATCCGCAAGGGCTACCATCTCACCAACTGCATGGTCATCGGCTATCCGAAGGTGAAATACCAGCGGGTGCCGCCGCGCTTCCCGGTGCAGGTGAGAAAACGCTGACCAATCCACAGAAAAACACCCCGGAGCGAAGGCTTCGGGGTGCTGTTTTATTGGAGGGCTTTGAGCGTCTCACCGATGTCGCCGTTGATGCAGATAGAGCGATCCGCGATCTTCGCGGGCGCCTCGGCGCTGCTGCGGCTGAGACAGGCGTACGTGGCGTTCTTGTTCTGCTCGGTCATGCGCCAGAAGGGATATTTGATGATGACCGGGGTGTTCCGGCCCACGCCCAGCTCCAGATAGAGCACCTTCTGCCCCTCGTGGGCGGAGAGAAAGTCGGTATACCGGTTCTTCGCCGCGTGCCAGCCCGCATCCTCCACAAAGGTGTCGTCCACCCGGAGATTCGTGGTCATCCACCGGCCGTCGTCGGGGCAGACCGGCACCAGCTCTGAGGGGATCGACATGGAGGGCAGCGTGTCCTCCGGCGGGAGCAGGTCGCCGTTTTCATCGATGGTGAAGCCCTGGGCGAGCACCATCTTTTTGATGATCTCCTCGTTGTCGTAGGTCTTCTGCACCGTGGGCTTCACGCTCTGGAACAGGCCGTAGTCCCCCTGGGTGTAAAACAGCCGCTGCTTGTCGATGCCCGCCTTCTGGAAGCAGTGATCCACGTTGGTGGTGAGGACGAAATAGTCCTTGTCCCGCAGCAGCGCGAGCAGGTCGTCGTAGACCGGCTTCGGCGCTTTCATATAGCGGTTGATGTAGATGCTGCGGCTCCACCAGGCCCAGTAGGTCTCCAGATCCGGGAAGGGGTAGAACCCGCCGGAGTACATGTCCGGGATCTGATACTTCTCCTGAAAATCAAAGAAATACCGCTCAAACCGCTCCCCCGCGTAGGTAAACCCCGCCGAGGTGGAGAGTCCCGCGCCGGCGCCGATGACCACCGCGTCGCAGGTGTCCAGCGCCTGCTTTAACTTTGCGATCTGTTCTTCATAGGTTCCCACCGGTCCCCGGGTCTCCTGATGCTGAAATCGAAACATGCTTTCACGTCCTGTCCAATCAGGTTTTTC
Source organism: Oscillospiraceae bacterium (assembly GCA_902803575.1). Taxonomy (GTDB): domain Bacteria; phylum Bacillota; class Clostridia; order Oscillospirales; family Oscillospiraceae; genus CAG-103. The sequence continues at coordinate 12,828 of CADCQK010000182.1, read as the reverse complement.
TTTCCGTAATATACCATTCCCGTGCGGGGAGCGTCAAGCAATGGCGGGTTGCATTTTTCCGGTTTTCCGCTACAATGGAGGCGTAGAGAGGAGGCGAGGGCGTGCGCAGACTGAACGACGTTTTGAGATCCAAATACGGCGAGAAGGTCTACAAGCTCTCCCTATCCTCCGGCTGCACCTGCCCCAACCGGGACGGCGCCGTGGGCATCGGCGGCTGCACCTTCTGCTCCGAGGGCGGCTCCGGAGATTTCGCGGCGGCCTTTGCACCTCTCTCCGAACAGATCGAGGACGCGAAATGCCGCATCCAAAGCAAGACCGACGCCAAAAAGTTCATCGCCTATTTCCAGTCCTACACCAACACCTACGGGGATCTGCACCGGCTGGAGGCCCTCTACACCGAGGCGATCCAGAGAGAGGAGATCGTGATCCTCTCCATCGCCACCCGGCCGGACTGTCTGGGGCCGGAGGTGCTCCAAATGCTCGAACGCCTGAACCGGATTAAGCCGGTCTGGGTGGAGCTGGGGCTCCAGACCATCCATGAAAAGACCGCCGAAATGTTCCACCGGGGCTACAGGCTCGAAGCATTCGAAGCCGGATATCATGCATTGAAAAAGCTGGGCATCACGGTGATCGTACACGTGATCTATTCCCTCCCCGGGGAGTCCAAGGCGGACATGCTGGACACGGTGCGGTATTTAGCCAAACTGGAGCCGCCCGTCGACGGGGTGAAGCTGCAAATGCTGCACATCCTGAAAGGCACCCAGATGGGCGAACAATTTGAAAAGGATCCCTTTCCCCTGCTGACGCTGGAGGAATACGCCGACCTGATTTCTGAAAGCCTCCGTATCCTGCCGCCAGACACGGTTCTGCACCGGATGACCGGCGACGCCCCCGGGAAGCTGCTGATCGCCCCCGAATGGACACGAAACAAGAAAAAGGTGCTCAACACCCTCAATCAAGTCATAAAAAATCATCCCTGACAAAGCATCAGGGATGGTTTTTTGCTTGAAATCAGGTAGAGGAAGCGGCGGCGCTGTTCGTGGTGTTGATGATGATCATCATCATGATGGTCAGCTCAATGGAGATGATGATGGACAGCACCGTGCTCATGACGGCGCCCTCCACCGCGGGATTCTCCGGGATGTTGTTCATGGCGGTGGCAGCGGCGGCGAACATCCGTCTGCTCTGGGCGCCGACGCCGAACAGGCCGTGGAAGCCCTTCATCTGTTTGAGAGCAGCCTCATGGGCCTTCGTCTGGCGCACGGCCTCCTCCACAGAGATGCCGGAGTTCACCAGCACCGCCAGAACGGTCATGTAGTAATCCGGCAGCCGCAGCTTGCTGGCCTTGAATTCATCGTACATCCGGATGAAAGCCGCGCTCTTCTCTTCCGATGGCACGCTGCTCATGGCAAGCACATGGCTCACGGTCTGGGCCGCGTTTTTGCTCATGGGGAACCGGGACTTGAGCACCTGATAGCAGGCCTCCGTGTCCGCCAGTCTCGCCTCGACGTCGCCGCCCTGCAGGGCGATCAGCGCGGCGAAGGGCATGTCGCTCTGGTCGGTGAGGAAGGGGTGGTTTTTCCGGATCAGGTCATAGAGCTCCCGGGTCCGGCCGCAGAGCTGCGCAAGGTCTGCAGCCTCGGCGTTGTCATAGAGCAGCAGCGCCGCCATGAGTCTCGACTCGTGCCCCAGCTTATATCCCTTGCTCAGGGTGCGGTAGGTCTCGGTGAGGCCGTCGAGATACCCCTCCGGGTCCCGGTCCAGAGACATCTTCACCACCAGCGGCAGCTGAAGATGGCCGCGGAAATCCGAGAAGATCCCGTGCTTGGATTTCATGATCTTCCTGCACTCCCGGAGCCGTTCCGCATCGGCGGTGCGGTTTTGCGCCGTGCAGATGAAGGCGCCGAGGATCTGCATATTGAGGTATTCGGTTTTGAACACGGAGCGAATGGTATCGATGTTGGCCGACAGCAGGCCATCCTGAATCAGTTCCATGGGAATTCTCCTTTTTATCATTCTGCCTTTATCCTACCACAGATCCGACGCGGTGAAAAGACGAAATGTTCCCCTGCCTCCCTTTGGAAGCAGGGGATTTGACGGCTCAGACCGCCTGTTCGAATTGAGAATTGTAAAGCTTGGCGTAGACGCCGTCTTTCTCGATCAATTCCTCGTGGCTGCCCTGCTCCACGATGTCGCCGTTCTGCATCACCAGGATCACGTCGGCGTTCCGGATGGTGGAGAGCCGGTGGGCGATGACGAAGCTGGTGCGGCCCTTCATGAGGGTCTCCATGGCGCTCTGGATCAGGTGCTCGGTGCGGGTGTCGACAGAGGAGGTAGCCTCGTCCAGGATCAGGATCGGGTTGTCCGCCAGCAGCGCTCGCGCGATGGTGATCAGCTGCTTCTGGCCCTGGGAGACGTTGGTGGCCTCTTCATTCAGCTCCATCTGGTAACCGCCGGGGAGGGAGCGGATGAACCGGTCGGCTCTGGCGGCTTTGGCGGCGGCGATAACCTCCTCGTCGGTGGCGTTCAGACGGCCGTAGCGGATGTTCTCCATGATGGTGCCATGGAACAGCCAGGTGTCCTGGAGCACCATGCCGAACTGCTCTCTCAGGTCGCCTCTGCGGTAGGCCGCCACCGGCTGCCCGCCCACGCGGATCTCGCCGCTGTCCACATCGTAATACCGCATGAGCAGCTTGACGATGGTGGTCTTGCCGGCGCCGGTGGGGCCCACGATGGCCACCATCTTGCCGGGCTCCACATCCAGATTGAAGTCGTGGATGACCGGCTGCTCCGGCTTGTAGCCAAAGCGCACATGGTCGAAGGTGACTCTGCCGTCGATGCCCTCGATGCTGGCGGGGATCTGCGGATCCGGCGCCTCCTCGGGCTCCGAGAGGAACTCGAAGATGCGCTCCGCCGCCGCGGCCATGGACTGGAGCATATTGGAGACCTGGGCCAGCTGAGTGATGGGCTGGGTGAAGCGCTTGACATACTGGATGAAGGCCACGATGTCACCGATGGTGATGGTGCCCTTGGCCGCCAGCATGGCGCCGGAGACCGCCACCGCCACATAGCCGAGGTTGCTGATGAAGTTCATGATCGGCATCATCAGGCCGGAGAAGAACTGGCTCTTCCAGGCGGACTCATAGAGCTTGCCGTTGGTATCCCGGAAGCTGGCCATCTCGGCGTCCTCCCGGTTGAAGGCCTTGACGATGTTGTGGCCGGAGAAGGTCTCTTCGATCTGGCCGTCGATGTCGCCGAGATATTTCTGCTGGGCGAAGAAGTATTTCTGGGAGTGCTTCACGATGCCCAGCACGAACACCACGGAAACCGGCAGGATGATCACGGTGATCAGGGTCATCAGCGGTGAGATGGAGAGCATCATCACCGCGATGCCCACCAGCGTGCAGACCGAGGTGATCAGCTGGGTGATAGACTGGTTCAGGGACTGGCCCAGGGTGTCCACATCGTTGGTGATGCGGCTGAGCACGTCACCCACGGTGTTGGACTCGAAATAGGCCAGCGGCATGCGGTTGATCTTTTTGCTGATGTCCTCCCGCAGCTGGTAGCTGAGCTTCTGGGAGACGGTGGTCATGATCCAGCCCTGGACGAAGGCGAAAATGGTGCTGAGCAGATAGATGCCCATGAGGCCCATGAGGATGCGCCCGATCCTGCCGAAGTCGATGGACCCGGTGCCGGTGATCTTGCTCACCAACCCCTCGAACAGCTCTGTGGTGGCGTTGCCCAGGATCTTCGGGCCGATGACGTTGAAAACGGTGGAGCCCATGGCGAAGATCATGACGATGAGCACGGCGATCTTATACCGGCCCATATAGTCGATCAGCTTGCGGATGGTGCCCTTAAAATCCTTCGGCTTCTCTCCGCCGCGCCCCGGAGGGCCGTGCGGGGATCTTCTTTTCTGATTCTCAGCCAACGTGCTCACCTCCCATGCCGTCCAGCTCCGCTTCGGAGAGCTGGCTTTTTGCGATCTCGCGATAGGTTTTGCAGGTCCGCATGAGCTTCTCGTGGGTGCCCATGCCGACGATGCGGCCGTCCTCCATGCAGAGGATCTTGTCCGCGTGGAGAATGGTGGAGATCCGCTGGGCCACGATGATGACCGTGGAGTCGCCGGTGGCTTTCATCAGCTCCGTGCGCAGCTTCAGGTCGGTCTTGTAGTCCAGTGCGGAGAAGGAATCGTCAAACAGATAGACCCTCGGGTGCTTGGCGATGGCTCTGGCGATGGCAAGCCGCTGCCGCTGACCGCCGGAGACGTTGGAGCCCTCCTGGGCGATGGCGGAGTCGTAGCCCTCCGGCTTCTCAGATATAAAATCCGCAGCCTGGGCGATCCGCGCCGCCTCCCGCATGGCCTCGTCGGTGATCTGCTCGCCGCCGTATTTGATATTGCTCCCGATGGTGCCGGAGAAGAGCATGCCCTTCTGGGGCACATAGCCGATGGCGTCCCGCAGGGCCCTCTGGCTGAGATTCCGAATATCCGTGCCGTCCAGGGTGATATAGCCGGAGGTCACATCGTAGAATCTGGGGATCAGGTTCAGCAGCGTGGATTTGCCGCAGCCGGTGGAGCCGATGATGGCGGTGACCTCCCCGGGTCTTGCGGTAAAGGAGATATGCTCCAGGGCGCAGTCCTCCGCCCCCGGATAGGCGAAGCTCACATCCACGAAGGAGAGGGCTCCGCCGCCGTACTGCACGGATCTGTCCTTCGGCGCTGCGGGATCCGAGAGGGAGACCGTGGTATCCAGCACCTCCACGATGCGGTCTGCAGCCACGCCGGCTCTCGGCAGGATGATGGAGATCATGGACAGCATCAAAAAGCTCATGACGATGACCATGGAATAAGTGATGAAGGCGGTCAGGTCGCCCACCTGAATGGTGCCCATGTCCACCTTGTGGGCGCCCACCCAGACGATGAGCACCGAGACGCCGTTCATAATGAGCATCATGATCGGCATCATGAAGGTCATGGCCCGGTTGGTGAACAGCTGGGTCTGATAGAGATCGTTGTTGGCAGCCTCGAAGCGCTGCTCCTCATACTGCTCTCTGGAGAAAGCGCGGATGGGCATGACGCCGGTGAGCAGCTCGCGGGAGACCAGATTCAGCCGGTCCACCAGCTTCTGCATGATCTTGAACTTCGGCATGGCGATGGCCACCAGAATGCCCACCAGTGCCGACAGCAGCACCACCGCCAGAATGATCGTCCAGCCCATACCGGAGCCAGTCTGCACCACACGGATGATGCCGAACACCGCCAGGATCGGGGCGTATGCCACCATCCGCAGCAGCATGACCGTGACCATCTGGATCTGCTGGATGTCGTTGGTGGAGCGGGTGATCAGCGAGGCGGTGGAGAACCGCTCCATCTCCGCGCTGGTGAACTGCATGACCTTGGCGTAGATCTGCTCTCTGAGATCCATGCCCACCTGGGCGGAGGTCTTTGAGGCGATGTAGCCCGTGGCGATGGCAGTCAGGGTCATCAGCAGGGTCATCAGCAGCATCTTGAAGCCCACGGTAAAGAGATAGCGGTTCTGGAAGGTGGTGAGCTTCAGACCCTGGGCCTCATACTCCGAGGCCACGAAGCTGACGGCGATCTGCTTTAAGTACGAATCGCTGAGATCCCCGTAGGCGGCCATTTTTTCGCCGATCCCCGCGAGGAACTGCTCCTTGGTCATGGCGCCGGAGTCGATGGCCATGCGGATCTGCTCCACGGAAACCTCTGACTCCGGGGCGTTTTCCATCTGGAACAGGACGCTCTCCGGCAGCATCAAAAGCTCGCTGACCTGCTCCGGATCCGCGTCCTCTCTGAGACTCCGGATCCCGTCGGCGTCGGCTTCGGAATAATCCGCGTCCACTTTTGAAACATCCGAATCCGGCATGAACAGCGCCAGGGTCTCAAGGCTCTCGGCACGGATGGTCTCCGGGGCGGCGCTGTCGATGCCGTTTTGCTGAAGACCGACGTTCAGGATGTCACTGGTGTAGTTGGGCAGAGACAGATCGCAGTAGGCCTGCAGGATCAGCAGCAGGATGATCAGCAGCACTGCCAGATTGTGCCCTTTCAGGAATTTTACGATGTTTTTCACGGGCAATTCTCCTTTTGCTGTTCCACCCGGCGCTCCAGCACCCGCTCCATGCTGTCCGTGATCTCGTCCAGGATCTCCACCAGACGGTCGGCGTCCTCGGTGGGGATGTTTTCAAAGACCTCGGTCCAGTAATCATGGATGGTCTGTTTGCTCTGACTGCTGAGCGCTCTTCCCCGGTCGGTGGGATAAACGTCGGTGACCCGGCGGTTCCCGGTGCGGCTCCGGCGCTCGATGAGGCCCTTTTCCTCCAATGAGTTCATGAGTCTCGACACCGCCGCCGGCTGCATGCCCGCCATTTCGGCGAGCTCCGAGATCTTCCGGGTCTCGTCCGCGTGCTCCACGATGGTGTACAGCAGCCGAAACTCCGCCGACGTCAGATCGGTGATCAGATCGCAGAGGCGGATGTTCCGCATCCGGTGCATCCCCTCGTACATGCGCCGTTCCCGTTCTTCTGGCAGCATGGCATTCCCTCCAAATTAACAAACCATAACTATTAACAACGTTAATTGTTTCAGGTTTATATTTTAATCAAGAAAGCCTGTTTGTCAACAGGAAGTTTATGAATTTTCTGTAAAATGCATCCAATGCAGAAAAACAGCGCCTGCAATGCAGACGCTGTTCTTACAATCCGATTTCTTTGTAAAGGCGTTTGAGCTTCAGGACCTCGGCCTCGTCGGCGGTAAGGATGTCCCGGCTCTCCTGGATCCGCGTTCCCAGCAGTGCCCGGTTCCGCACCAGTCGATCCAGCCAGGCCACAGGAAGCAGCCAGTGCCGCCCCTGCAGATAGGTGTACCGCCGCTCGATGGTAGCGGCCGACGGGAACATCCGGTGCAGCAGGGTCTTTCCCTTTGAGACACTTTCCTCATTCCGATCCTGTTTTTTCAATTGCACCACGGAGGCATCGCGGCCGACATAGCCGAAGGTGCCGCCCTCCATGGTGAAGTCGATGAAGTCCTGCAGCACCTGCGCCTCCACCGGCCGCAGCGGGATAGGACTTTCCACGCCGAAGCAGCGCTCCACCAGCGAGAAGGTCATGTTCACGAAGTCCGTGAAATTCAGCTTTTTCACCTCTTCGCTGAACCACCGCCAGTTCAGGGTGTCCCGGTACTGCCGAATGTAAAAGGCAATGTCCAGATACATCCGGATGCCCGCCCCGGAGGAGCTGATATGCTTGGCGATGTGGGTCAACAGGTAGAGCAGGTGGAATTCCGGCGTCAGTTCATAGGCGTGCTCCCCCACCGGTTTGGTGTAGTCCCAGATCTGCCGGAAATAGTCCCGGTAGTCCGCTTTGTCAGAGACGTCCACCTCCAGGACCTCGGTGTGGATCTCATAGAATTCATTGCCGCGAAGATAGCTGTAGACCGGCTCCCAGTCGGTTTTCGGCTGGAATCCCTGATCCAGCATCAGCCGGTCACAGCGCGCCCGATCCTCCTTCCGGATCAGGAAATCGATATCCCCGAAGGTGCGCAACTCCGGCACCGGGTAGCAGTTTCTGACCACATACCCCTTGAACAGCAGATGGTCGATGCGCTCGGCAGAGAGCAGCTCGCTGAGTCTGGCCATGGCCTCCGCCCGGCGGGAAAACAGCAGCATGGTTTGCATGCACTCCTGCCGCATGGTCCGGGCAATGGGCGCGCTGTCCGGGTGGGGATAGCTCATGACCGAGTGGCCCAGGATCCCATGGACGGAATGGATCGCCGCCAGCTCCAGAAGCGCCCGCCAGTCCCCGTCAAAGGGGCCGGGGTCTTCCCCCTGAACAAAGCCCCGCAGGACCCGGAGCAGATATTCAGACGCAGTCATATCGGTGCCTCCCCACGCAGATTGCGGAAAATCACATCGTTCAGCCGCTTAGCGTTCCCGTCTCCCACAAAGCTGTTGTGGGGCGTGAGGATCACGTTTTCCATCTCCCAGAGGGGGCTGTCGGCAGGCAGCGGCTCGGCTTCGATGACGTCCAGCGCCGCGCCGGAGAGCTTCGATCGCAAAGCAGAGATCAGCGCATCCGTATCCACCAGAGCGCCTCTGGCGATGTTGATGAAGATGCTGCCGTGCTTCATATGAGAAAAGGCCTCGGCGTTCATCAGGTGGCGGGTCTGCTCGCTCAGGGGCAGGGTCAGCACCACCACGTCCGCCTCGGAAAGGATCTCCGGCAGCCGCTCCATGGGATAGATCGCATCGAAGGACGGATTCTCCCGCACTGTGCGGTTGACACCCAGCACCCTGCAGTCGAAAGCCCGGAACCGCCTGGCGCATTCCGTTCCCACGCTGCCGGTGCCGAGAATGCAGACCGTTTTCCCCATAAGCTCCAGAAGATCCCGTCGCTTCTCCCAGCGTCGGGCCTCCTGATTTTTCCGGAAAAAGGCCGCCTGCCGATAGAGGCTCAGGGCGCCGAGCACCGCCGTCTCCGCCATGGGGACGCTGTAAACGCCCCGGGCGTTGCGGATCTCGATGCCCCGCGCCCTGACCGCATCCATGGGCACCCGGTCGAAGCCCGCGCTGGTGAGCTGGATATAGCGCAGATTTGTGAAAGCCTCGATGGGGTGGTGCAGAAACAGGCCGTTGCAGATCACGCCCTCCGGCCACGCGGGGTCGCAGGGCAGCGGATCCTTTTCCTGCTGCAGAAAGACGATCTCATGGCCAAGGGCACAGAGACCGTCCATTTGATTGTTTGCATCCGACCACGCGCCGGTGACCAGCAGCTTCATACTTTCTCCTTCGTCGCAGTCGCGCCGCAGATATGCTGCACGATCTCACAGACCTCCGCCCGATTGGCATCAAAATCGATCTCGCCATCGGCACACTTCTCCTCGAAGTCCCGGATGGCCTTCACGCCGGTCTGAAACACCCGCTCGATCTCCTTGAGATCGGTGATGATACTCGTGTTGCAGAAGCTTCGCGCCAGGATCGCGCAGGTGGAGCCCAGCCGATAGTGCTCCGCAATGACCCGCTCCGCCGGGACAATCCCCTGCCCCGGGGCTGCGATGCCGCCGAAGCCATAGGGGAGCCCCGCCGCACGGAATTTGCCGCAGAGCATATCCACGGTGCCGTCCGCAAGCAGCTGGAACATGAATTTCATCCCATAGCCCAGGCTCAGATCGTTGAGGCCGATATGGATCTCGTCGACGCCGGGGAGCTTCAGGATCTCATCCACCACCTCGACAGCCTCCGGCGTTTCCAGCAGAAGCTGGGTGGGGATGCGGCCGTCCACGATGTCCAGAAAGGTCCGAACCTCTTTGACCGTCTTGAAAAACGGCAGCATAATCACGTCGGCGCCGGCGTCGATCACATCGTTGATCTCCTGCTCAGAGCTGCAGTAATCCGCCGTCGCTTTGTGGATCGGGTTCACCCGCACCAGAAGCTGTGAGGTCGTGACCGCAGCGCGGACGCTGCGGACATCCTCGATGGTATGGCAGGACTGGACCGTATCCATACCGCCCTGACGCTCCGCTTTCCCGATGTATTCCATGTCTGCCCAGATCCGATCGACGCCTGCCGCCTGTGCAATACGCGCCACCGCCGGATCTTTTGTGATGTACAAGAGTTTAAGTGCCATTTCAGTCCTTCTTCAGCGTCTCCTCCACGTTCTCGTTGTCGGCGTTGGAGAGCACCTTGAAGATCGTCATAAAGAAGATCTGTGCATCCAGCTTGAACGAAACATGGTCCACATACCACACGTTCAGCTCAATGCGCTTGTGCCACTCCACATCCTTGCGGCCGTGGATCTGCGCCCAGCCGGTGATACCGGGGCGCACTTCAAACATTCTTTTCTGTTCTTCTGTATATTCCTCGTAAGGCCAGGGGTGATAAGTAAGCGGCGGTCTGGGGCCGATCAGTGCCATGTCGCCCCGGAGGACGTTGATGCACTGGGGCAGCTCGTCGATGCTGGTGGCCCGCAGGATCTTCCCCACCCGGGTCACCCGTGCGTCGTCCTTGCCGGAATAGACGCCGGAACCGGTGTGTTCTGCGTTCTGGCACATACTGCGGAATTTCAGCATCTGGAAAACCTTGCCGTCCTTGCCGATGCGGTCCTGCCGAAACAGCACCGGACCGGGGGAGTCCAGCTTGACCGCCAGCGCCACGATCCCCATGGGGATGGCTCCCACCAGCAGCACCATGGATGCCAGCGTGCAGTCAATGGCACGTTTGATCCCGTCTTTGTACATGAACGCATTCCTCCGAGTTTGATTCTTCGCCTTTTATCATAGGTATAATCCAAATTATTATAGCATTCTTTGGGTTGGGTGTCTACCTCAAAAGAGATTATTTCTTTACATTTTCGCCATTCTTGACAGATTGTTCGTGCTCTGCTCCGATACTTCCGAATTGGCAGCACCGCATCTGTGTTCTGCCCAAAAGCAGCTGCGGCACTGTCGAAAAAAATAATTCCTACAAAAATATAGGAAATTATACTTGCAATTCCTATAAAGTTGGTGTATATTATGTCCGAAAGCAATTCCTACTAAATTTGAGTAAATTAAAATACGAGGTGCATTCCTATGAGCCAGGCATTGTTGAACGTCCGCGATCTGAAGGTCGCGGTGGAGGAAAAAACCATTCTCGACGGGCTGAATCTGACCGTATGTCCCGGCGAGATCCACGTGCTGATGGGCCCCAACGGCGCCGGCAAGTCCACCCTGGCCGCCGCCATCATGGGCGACCCCCGCTATACGATCGAGGGCGGCAGCATCGAGTTTGAGGGCGAGGATCTGACGGACAAGGCCGCCGACGTCCGCGCCAGAAAGGGCATCTTCCTCTCCTTCCAGGCGCCTCAGGAGATCCCCGGCGTCTCGCTGGAGAGCTTTCTCAGAACCGCTCTGGGTGCGGTGCAGGGCAAGCAGCCGAAGGTCATGGCCTTCCGTCGGGCGCTGGCGGAAAAGATGGAGCTTTTGAACATGGACGCATCCTATTCCGAGCGCTATCTGAACGTGGGCTTCTCCGGCGGCGAGAAAAAGAAGGCCGAGATCCTCCAGCTTCTGACCCTGCAGCCGAAGCTGGCCATGCTGGACGAGACGGACTCCGGTCTGGACGTGGACGCGGTGAAGACCGTGGCCGAGGGCATCAAGGCCTACCACAACGAGAACAATGCCTTGCTGATCATCACCCACAACGCGAAGATCCTGGAGGGGCTGGACGTCAACTATGTCCACGTGCTGGACGACCACCACATCGTCCACACCGGCGGCCCGGAGCTGGTGGAGCAGATCACCGCCCACGGCTTCGCGGGGCTTCTGAAGGGAGCGGATCAGAATGGCGGATGAAGTGAAAAAGACCCAGGTGGAGGACATCGACCGCAGCTTTTATGATTTCCGCTACGAGGTGAACGCCTCCTTCCAGACCGACGCCGGGCTGACCCCCGAGATCGTCAAGCAGATCTCCGAGGAGAAGAACGATCCCGAATGGATGCGGGAATTCCGGCTGAAGTCGCTGGAGATCTACAACCGCACGCCCCTGCCCAACTGGGGCCCGGCGCTGGACGGTCTGAACATGGACGGCATCGTCACCTATGTCCGTCCCAACACCGAAATGCAGGCCAAGTGGGCGGACGTGCCCGACGACATCAAAAACACCTTTGAGCGTCTCGGCATCCCCGAGGCCGAGCGGGCCAGTCTCGCCGGCGTGGGGGCGCAGTACGACTCCGAGGTGGTCTACCACAACGTGAAGAAGGAAGTGCTGGAGCAGGGCGTGGTCTACACCGATCTGGAGAGCGCCCTCAAAAGCGATCACGCTGAGCGGATCCGCGAGCACTTCATGCATCTGGTGCCACCCACGGATCACAAGTTCGCCGCCCTTCACGGTGCGGTCTGGTCCGGCGGATCCTATGTCTACGTCCCTGCCGGCGTCAGCGTGGAGATCCCGCTGCAGAGCTACTTCCGCTTAAACGCCCCCGGCGCGGGCCAGTTTGAGCACACGCTGATCATCGTGGAGGAGGGGGCGTACCTGCACTTCATCGAGGGCTGCAGCGCGCCGAAATACAACGTGGCGAACCTGCACGCAGGCTGCGTGGAGATCTTCGTGGGCAAGAACGCCCGGGTTCGCTACTCCACCATCGAAAACTGGTCCAAGAACATGTATAACCTCAACACCAAGCGGGCGGTCTGCGAGGCCGGCGGCACCATTGAGTGGGTCTCCGGCTCCTTCGGCAGCCACACCAGCTGCCTCTATCCCATGAGCGTTCTGAAGGGCGAGGGGGCGAGGATGGAGTTCACCGGCATCACCTTCGCCGGAAACGGTCAGGATCTGGACACCGGCGCTCAGGTGATCCACGCGGCTCCCAACACCAGCAGCCACATCGTCACCAAGTCCATCGCCAAGGACGGCGGTGTTTCCAACTTCCGCAGCGCCGTGGCGGTGACCAGGGATGCGAAGAACAGCAAGTCCGCCGTCAGCTGTGAAAGTCTGATGCTGGATGAGCGCTCCCGCTCGGACACGATCCCCGTCATGGACATCGCCTGCGACCGGGTGGACGTGGGCCACGAGGCGAAGATCGGCCGCATCAGTGAGGAGGCGGTCTATTACCTCATGAGCCGCGGACTCACCGAGGAGGACGCGAGAGCCCTGATCGTCGGCGGCTTCGCGGAGCCCATCGCAAAGGAACTGCCGCTGGAATACGCGGTGGAAATGAACAACCTGATCCATCTTGAGATGCAGGGCAGCATCGGCTGAAAGGAGGCGCTGACATGACCACAACTGAACTGTTAAACGCGCTTCCCGTGACCACCTGGAACCATCTGCGCGTAAACGG
>CADCQK010000181.1 GCA_902803575.1 Oscillospiraceae bacterium | reverse complement strand
TCGCGGATGGCGCCGCCGATGCAGGTGGCCGCGCCGCCGAAGGGCTCGATCTCCGTGGGATGGTTGTGGGTTTCGTTCTTGAACAGCAGGAGCCAGGGCTGCTCCTCGCCGTCCACCTCCACCGTGATCTTCACGGTGCAGGCGTTGATCTCCTCGCTCTCGTCCAGCTTTTCCAGCATGCCGCGCTGGCGGAGCACCTTGGCGGCCAGCGTGCCCATGTCCATGAGATTCACGGGCTTGGTGCGGCCGATCTCCTCGCGGCCGGCGAGGTAGTCCTCATAGGCGCTCTGGAGCAGGGGATCGGAGAAGGTGATCTTGTCGATGGTGGTCAAAAAGGTGGTGTGGCGGCAGTGGTCGGACCAGTAGGTGTCCAGCACGCGGATCTCGGTGATGGTGGGATCCCGCTGCTCAGATTGGAAGTAATCCCGGCAGCACTGCAGGTCGCCCATGTCCATGGCGAGGCCCTTTTCCACACGGAAGGCCTCCAGCTGCTCGTCGCTCCAGCCGATGAAGCCGGTGACGGTCTCCACCTCGGTGGGGATGTCGTACTGCATGGCCAGGGTTGCGGGCTTATCGAGAGAGGCGAGACGGCTCTCCACCGGGTTCACCACGTATTTCTCCACAGCCTCAACGTCGGTGTCGCTCAAATCACCGGAGAGGATGTAGACCTTCGCTGCCCGCACCAGAGGCCGGTCCCCGCAGGAGATCAGCTGGATGCACTGGGCGGCCGAGTCGCTCCGCTGGTCGAACTGACCCGGCAGCGGCTCCACGGCGAAAACGATGCCGTCGGTCTCCGGCAGTTGGTCATAGGTGTTGTCCAGCTGGGGCTCGGAGAAGACGTTTCTGCGGGCGGTCTCAAAGAGCTCCGGCGTGATGTTCTCCACGTCGTAGCGGTTCAGGATGCGCACGGACTTCAGGCCGGAAATGCCCAGAAAGCTGCGCAGATCCGCGCACAGCGCCGCGGCCTCGTGATCCAGACCGGGTTTCTTTTCCACAAATACGCGATAGACCATGTGTTCACCTCATGTGTTGACGTTGATAAAATGATTTACGCTTTTGCGGCCAGAGCGCGCTGGCCGATGTCCTTGCGGTAATAGGCGTTTTCAAACTGCACCTTGGCAGCCAGATCGTAGGCCTTTTCGATGGCGCCCTCCAGAGTCTCGGCTCTCGCCACGGCGCCCAGAACGCGGCCGCCGTTGGTGAGGAGCGTTCCGGCATCATCCAGCTTCGCGCCGGCGATGTAGATCTCGGTGTCGGCGCCGGTCTCCGGCAGGGTCATGGGGAAGCCCTTGTCGTACTTCAGCGGGTAGCCCTCGGAGGCCACCACCACGCAGCAGGCATGCTCGTCGCGGAACTTCACGTCCACGTCCGCGAGGGTGCCGTTGGCCGTGGCCTGCATGATGGTCAGCAGATCGCTTTCCAGCAGCGGCAGCACCACCTGGGTCTCCGGATCGCCGAAGCGGCAGTTGTACTCGATGACCTTGGGGCCGTCGGGGGTGATCATCAGGCCGAAGTAGAGGCAGCCGCGGAAGGTGCGGTTTTCTGCGTTCATGGCGCGGATGGTGGGCAGGAAGATCTCCTCCATGCAGCGCTGCGCCACTTCGTCGGTGTAGTAGGGGTTCGGGGCCACGGTGCCCATGCCGCCGGTGTTCAGCCCCTTGTCGCCGTCCAGGGCGCGCTTGTGATCCATGCTGGAGACCATGGGCTTTACCACGTTGCCGTCGGTGAAGGCCAGCACGCTGACCTCCGGGCCGGTGAGGAACTCCTCGATGACCACGCACTCGCCGCTCTTGCCGAACTTGCCGCCGGCCATCATGTCCTGTACGGCCTGTTTGGCGTCGTCGATGGTCTCGGCGATGATGACGCCCTTGCCCAGCGCCAGACCGTCGGCCTTCACCACAATGGGGGCACTCTGGGTATCGAGGTACTGAAGCGCCTTGTCCATCTCCGTGAAGGTCTCATACTTCGCGGTGGGGATGCCGTATTGTTTCATCAGATCCTTGGAAAAGGCCTTGCTGCCCTCGATGATGGCGGCCTTGGCCTCGGGGCCGAAGCAGGGGATGCCGAGCTTCTGCAGCTCGTCCACGCAGCCCAGTACCAGCGGGTTGTCCGGCGCCACCACGGCGAAGTCCACCGGATGCGTTTTGGCAAATTCCACGATGGCGGGGATGTCCTTGGCGCCGATGTTTACGCATTCGGCGTCCTTTGCCATGCCGCCGTTTCCGGGCAGAGCGTAGATCGACTCCACATCGGGATTCTCCCGCAGCTTTTTGATGATGGCGTGCTCCCGCCCGCCGCCGCCGATGACCATAAGATTCATGCCGATTCTCCTTCGCTGAGATTAATGGTGGAACAGTCTCTGATTGGTGAAGGCCATGGCGATGCCGTACTTGTTGCAGGTCATGATCACATGGTCGTCACGGATGGAGCCGCCGGGCTGGGCGATGTAGCACACGCCGCTCTTGCGGGCGCGCTCCACGTTGTCGCCGAAGGGGAAGAACGCGTCG
>CADCQK010000180.1 GCA_902803575.1 Oscillospiraceae bacterium | reverse complement strand
CGCTTCGCTTGACAGCTTCAGCTAACGCATGGCTGCGCACACCCTCAAGGGGAAGCCTTTCAATGTGGAATCACATCCCGATAAACTGGTATTTGAATCAAAAACCGGAGCAGGTCATCCCTGTTCCGGTTTGGGTTTTAAATGTCGATGGTTTTGGTGTCCAGCTGGCGGACAGCGCCGGTGAGCATCAAACTTCCGTCGGGATCTGCCGCGATCTTGAGGACGCCGCCGGGCTGCCGGAGGGTGGCGGTCACGGGCTCGCCCTGTTCTCTCGCCAGATAATACCCCACGGCGGTGGTGCCGCTGGCGCAGGATTTCTCCCAGCAGAGGGTCCCCGCTGCCGGCACATAGACCAAAGGGGTCAGCCCGCCGGTCCGCTTGTCCAGAAACAGCAGGCCCAGTGCGTCGGCGCCTAACTTCTCGCACCATGCCGGGGCGGAGCGTTCCGCCAGGGGCCTTGGGAGCGGCTGCTCCAGAATCACGTGGGCGATGCCGTCGAACTCCACAACGGGAACCGTACCCGCGCCGGGGAGCAGCACTTCGGTGAGTGCCTTCGGCTTCGGCATTTCCACGGTGCCGATCCAGTAGCCCTCGGGCTGCTTTTTCACGGATGCCGGCACGGGATCCGCGGCCCCGGAGACGGAGATCACAGCATCCAATGCCTCTGCATTTGCGTGCTCTGCCGAGAGCACCGCCGCGCTCATGGTGGCGTTGCCGCAGAACTCACCGCCGGCCATCCGCAGCCGGATCGGATTGGTTTCCTGATAAAACCCCACCTGCTCGGTCTCCGGCTCCAACTCCATGAGCTTTGCCGCGATCTCGGGCTGGTCTGCTTCCGGCACCGGGGTCTGCACCAGAATCGTCCGGTTTCCGGTGGGATCGAATAGACTGTAAGTAAGCTTCATTTCTGATAGTTCCGCAAAAACTGTTTGGTCCGCTCCTGCTGGGGATCGCCGAAGACCGTCTCCGGATGTCCCTCCTCCACGATGACGCCGCCGTCCATGAAGATGACGTGGTTGCTGACGGCTCTGGCGAAGGGCATCTCGTGGGTGACCACCACCATGGTCATTTTCTCCTACGCCAGCTGCCGGATGACCTTCAAAACCTCGCCGGTGAGCTCCGGATCCAGGGCGCTGGTGGGCTCGTCGAAGAAGAGGATCTCCGGCTTCAATGCCAATGCTCTCGCGATGGCGACGCGCTGCTGCTGGCCGCCGGAGAGCTGGCAGGGGTAGGCGTTTTCCTTCCCCTCCAGACCCATCTTTTTCAGAAGGGACATGGCGTATTCCTGGGTCTCCTCCTTGCTCTGCCCGTGGAGCAGCGGCGCTTCGGAGATGTTCTTCATCACGGAGTAGTGGGGGAAGAGGTTGAAGTTCTGGAACACCAGCCCGAACCGGGTGCGGAACTTCGCCAGCTCCGTCTTGTTCGCGTAGACGCCCTGCTTCACCGCGTGCTGGCCGTCGTAGAGAATGTCGCCGCCGTTGGCGGTCTCCAGAAAGGTGGCGCAGCGCAGCAGCGTGGACTTGCCGGAGCCGGAGGGGCCGATGATGGAGACCACGTTGCCGGCCTCCACGTCCAGAGAGATGTCCTTGAGCACGTTCAGCTCTCCGAAGGACTTCTGCAGTCCGCGGATCTCCAGGATCGCCTGGGAGGCGGATTCGTTTTTCTTGGTATCTGTCATCATCGTATCCTCATTTATAATAATCAAGCCGCTTTTCGATCCGGCCCATGACCCGGTCTACGATCAGGTTGAAGATGTAGTAGAACACGCCGGCCACCAGGAAGGGCATAAAGCTGGTCTGAGAGTTCGCGATCTGTTTGCCGATGGTGAACATCTCCTGATAGGAGACGGTGAAGGCCATCGAGGTGTCCTTGACCAGCGTCACGATCTCGTTGGTCACGCTGGGCATGATGCGCTTGACCACCTGAGGCAGGATGATGCGCATGAAGGTCTGGAATTTCGTGTAGCCGAGGACGGTGGCGGCCTCATACTGGCCCACGGGGATCGACTCGATGCCGCCGCGGTAGATCTCCGCAAAATAGGCCGCGTAGTTGATGGAAAAGGCGATGACCACGGGGATCAGCTTGTTTCTCGCCACGCCCGCGCCGAAGAGGTAGTAAGGGCCGTAGGTGACCGCTAAAAGCTGCAGCATCAGCGGCGTGCCGCGCAGCACCGTGATGAAAAACCGCGTGACGGCGGAGACGATCTTGTTCTTGCTCATCCGCAGCAGCGCCACGATCATGCCCAGCGGCAGCGAGAACAGCAACGTCAGGAAGAAAATGGCGCAGGTCTTTCCCAGACCCTCGCTCATCTTCACGATCATTGTCATTAAGGACATAACTTACACCAAACTTTTAAACAGAATTCCCCCGAAAGCGCCGAAACAGCGCTTTCGGGGATCGGTTGTAGATTTGCTGATTCGATTTCGAGCTTACTCGGAGAGGAACAGCAGGTTGTTGACGATGTCGGGATACTTGGAGGCGATCTCCGCATAGGTGCCGTTGGCGACCAGGGCGGCCACAGCTTCCTCGACCTGCGCGCAGAGCTCGGTGTCGTCGGCGCGGAAGGCGATGCCGTACTGCTCAGCGCCGAGATCCTCGTCGATGATGTTCAGACCCTCGTGGGAGGCCACATAGCTGGCCGCCACAGGCATGTCGACGAACACGGCGTCCACGCTGCCGCCTTCCAGCTCGGTGAAGCACTTCAGGAAGCTGTCGCAGGTGACCACGTTGCCGAAGGTCTTAGCCAGATCGGCCAGATCGCCGTTCAGCAGCGCCTCGCCGGAGGTGCCCAGCTGCACCGCCACGTCCTTGCCCGCCAGATCCGCGGAGGAGGCGAAGCCGCTGTCGCCCTTGACCACCAGCACCTGGGTGTTGTCATAGTAAGGAGCGGAGAGGGTGTAGCCCGCTTCCTTCATGCTGTCCAGAATGGTCATGCCGGACCAGATGCAGTCGCACTCAAAGGAGTCCAGCTGCACCAGCTTCTCGTCCCAGTTGACGCCGAAGACTTCCAGCTCCCAGCCCAGATAATCGCAGACGGCCTGGCAGATCTCCACATCGAAGCCGGTGTAGTTGCCGTCGTCGCCCAGATAGCTGAAGGGGGGATACTCGGGGTCGATGCCCATGATGAAGGTGGTCCGCTCGGCGGCGGAGGCCTCGGACGCCTCGGAGCCGGCGGCCTGCTGCTGATCGCTGGAATTGCCGCAGCCCACCAGAACGGTGGCCAGCATCATGACTGCCAGCAGAAGTGCCAAAGTTCTTTTCATTTTGTGAATCCTCCATAGATTTTTGGTTTGCTTCATTAGCCGTGCAACATATTACCACATTAGCACGCTAAAATCCAGTATTTTTTTGCCGAAAGCAATTGTTTACAAATTATTCACAATTTCACGCAATATTTTTTGCGCAGTAAATCAACAAAAATAACCTATCATGTTGGAAGCTGTTACAAAACCGACGCGGTGTCGACTTTACGATGACGGGGGAAATATGCTATAATTGTCGCATATTTCCTGATTAATCAGGAGAAAAGGGGGATATTATGAACAAACGAGCCATTTCCTTGCTGCTGACCCTGTGCATGATCGTCACTCTGTTTTCCGGCATGACCCTCTCCGCCGGGGCTGTGGAGGCAGAGAACGAGGAAACGACCGCCGTTGAGACCGTTCTGCCCGAGGGGGATCATCAGGCGGCGGAGGAGACGGAAGCCGCGCCCGAGGCGGAGCCTGCCGAAGAAGCAGCGCCCGTCGAAGAGGCGACAGAGGAAGCGGCTGCGCCTGCGGAGGAAGCGGAGGCTTCCGAAGAGGCGGAAAGCGCAGAAGAAACCGAGCCTGCGGAGGAAGAGACCCCGGAGGTCGACAACTGGGATTTCAAAGCCGTATTCAAGTCTGATCTGATCGTGGCGGCCAACGACAAAGCGGGGCTGGGCGGCGACGTGCTGGTGGACTTCGTCCTCGGCGGCGCCGGCAAGATCTATCTGCCCGGCAAGGCCGTGGTGGAGGATCTGGCAATCAGCTGGGCTGATCCGGATCTGACCCTCACGAAGGACGATGTAACCTATGAAAGCGGCGAAGCCCCGCTGGCCCCGGCAGGGGAGAGCGTCACCTACAAGGTGCAGAAGGGGAACGTCATCCGCCTCATCACCCTGAAGACCGTTCAGGGCTCCGGCGATGTGGAGGCCATGTTCCTGAACATCGACGAGAGTCTCGGCACCATCAAGGCCATGAACAAGGACGATGAGCACGAGACCAGCTGCTACGGCAGCGTCAACTACGCCGGTGTGGACTACCCCTACTTCAGCATGAAGGGCCGCGGCAACTCCACCTGGGTCTTCGACAAAAAGCCCTACAACATCACCTTCTATAAGAAAGCCGACTACGACAGCAAGAAGAAGGTCGAGCTCATCGACGGCGTCAAGTCCAAGAAGTGGTCCCTGCTGGCCAACTATCTGGACAACTCCCTGCTTCGCAACAAGGTGGGTCTGGATCTGGCCGAGAATCTGGGCATCGGTCTGGACAGCGCCTTCGTGGACGTCTGGATGAACGGCGAGTTCCTGGGCAACTACCTGCTCACGCCGAAGAAGGACTACAACGCCCCGGACGAGGGCTACATGCTGGAAAATGACCACATCCCCGAGGACATCCCGGAGCAGTTCGAGTTCCCGAACATCAAGGAGATGCCCCTGAAGCACAACGTGGTCAACGTGGAGGACATCGGTGACGACGCCGTGGACGCCGGCGAGACCGTTGAGACCATCCAGGCCTGGTTCACCGAAGCCTGGAACGCCGTCCTCGACTGGGACTCCGAGGATTACCAGAAGTATTTCGATCTGGACTCCTGGGCCAAGATGTACCTGATGTTCGAGGTCTCCAAGACCTATGACTGCTACTCCGGCAACATCATCATGCACCGGGACGGTCTGACCGAAAATGACAAGCTCATCGCCGGACCCGCCTGGGACTACGACATCGCCTTCGGCCGCACCCTGCACAAGTTCTTTGTCGGCGTCACCGAGCACAAGCAGCTCAACGCCGAGGGCTGGTACAACGACAGCGTCGGTATGGTGGCCTCGAAGGAGCCCTACAGCATCCTGCAGGGTCTCGGCATGCACGAGAGCTTCCTGCAGCGGGTCACTGAGGTCTACAACGACTACAAGTGGGCCTTCGAGGATCTGGCCGCCGACACCGACCGGCAGGCCGAGCTGATCTGCGACTCCGCCATGATGAACAACGAGCTCTGGGGCACCCACAGCCTCAGCGCCGACTACCTGGTGGCGCCCAACACCATGAGCCTGCTGGGCACCGGCTCGTATCAGCTCCGCTACGAGATTACCCTGACGTGGCAGAATTATGTAAACAACCTCAAGGAGTTCTGCACCAAGCGCGTGATGTGGATGTCCGATCACATGTACGCCGAGTATCCCGCCGGCAGCATCGCCCAGGCGGTGAACGGCGAGGACATCGTCCTCCGTGCGGCGCTGACCGCCGGAAACGGGGAGAACAGCTACCAGTGGCAGATCTCCGCTGACGGCAAGACCTGGACGAACCTCGACGGAGAGACCGCGGCGACCCTGCGTGTTCCCAACACCGAGGAATCCGCCGGGATGCTGGTCCGCTGCGTGGTGAAGAACGCCGGTGTGGACATCTACACCACCCACGGCGGCTGGACCAAAGCCTCCGCCCAGACGATCCTGGATCCGGTTCCGGTGGACGTGGAGACCAAAGAGGTCGAGGAGTCCAAGGAGCTGCAGGACGGCGATCTGATCGTTGTGCTCCGCGGCAAGGAGCTGGGCGCCTACACCTTCACCGAGACCGACGGCGGCTGGACCATCCAGAGCGCCGACGGCCAGTACGCCAAGGCCGACGGGCGCAAGGTGGTCTACACCGACGAGCCCTTTGTCTGGAGCTATGAGGACGGCGTGTTCTCCGCCGAAACCAAGGTGACCTACACCTTCTTCGGCAGAAGGCTGGGCCTCGGCTTCAACAGAACGGTCTATCTGACCCGCGACGGCGCGGCTTTGACCGTCTCGCTGAATAGCGGCGATCAGGCCACCTTCCTGAAGCGCGGCGTCGTTCAGTAAAAAACTGCATAAGCAAACGCGCTGCGGATCTTGCTCCGCAGCGCGTATTTTATGGAGATATGGATGGGATATTGGGAGTTTGTAGGGCAGGTGATGAGAGCGAAGCCTTCCCCTCAAGGGGAAGGCGGCACGGCGGGAACTAGACGTGACGGATGAGGTGGAAATCTTGCGCTACTGCCGAAACCTGACCACCTCATCAGTCTCGCTAGTGCGACCTAACTCCCCGATAAACTATAATTATTCTCCCTTCAGCCAATCAAACACAGGCAGACCCCATTGGATCTGCCTGCGTTTTTATGCGGTTTGCAGCATCTGATTCTGCTTACTGCGGAACCAGAAATAGTAGGCCGCGATGGCCACCACCGTGACCGCCCAGCTGAGGGGATAGCAGGCGATGATGGTGCCGAAGGTGCGGTGGGTGGGGAACCAGAAGAAGATCCAGGCCAGCCGGACGCCCACCACGCCGATCAGGGTCAGCACCGCAGGGGGCGTGGACTTGCCGTAGGCTCTGAGAGCGCCGGAGAAGTTCTCCATCAGCACGCTCATGGGCTCGCCCAGCAGAATGGCGAACAGCCGGATGCGGCCCACCTGAATGACGTCGGGATCGGCGTTGAAGACGGACAGGATGGGATTTGCAAAACCCAGCAGCAGCGAGCAGATGATTACCGTGCACACCATGCTCATCAGGGTGCACACGCCGAGGATCTTCCGGCAGCGGTCGATCTGCCCGGCGCCGTAGTTCTGCCCGGTGAAGGTGGTGCAGGCCTGACCGAAGGCGTTGATGATGAAGTAGGCCAGGATCTCCACATTGAAGGCCGCGCTGGAGGCCGCCATCACCGTGGCGCCGAGACTGTTGATGGCGCTTTGCACCACGATGTTGGAAAAGGAGAACACCATGCCCTGGACGCCCGCCGGGACGCCGATGCGAAACACCTGGCCGATGATCCGCCAGTCGGGCTTAAATTTTTTCCACTCCACCTTCACGGCGCCGTCGCTCCGAAGCAGCGTCACGAAGAGCATCACGGAGCTCAGGGTGTTGGAGACCACCGTGGCGATGGCGACGCCGTCCACGCTGCGGCCCAGCACCACCACGAAGAAGAGGTTCAGCGCCACGTTCACCACGCCGGCGATGGTCAGACAGATCAGCGGGGTGCGGGTGTCGCCCTGGCTGCGGAAGATGGCGGAGAGGAAGTTGTAGAGAAGGATCACCGGCATGCCCGCCATGTAGATCCGCAGATACATCACCGAAAGCGGCAGCACCTCCTCCGGCACGGACATGAGCTGCAGGATCATGGGGGCAAAGACCTCACCCAGCACAGTGAGCAGCAGGCCGCAGACCAGCGCCACCAGCAGACTGCTGTGGACGGTGCGGGAGACCTTGTCCAGCTTCCCCTGACCGGTGTACTGGGCGATGACCACGTTGGTGCCCAGCGCCACGCCCACGAAGAGATTCACCAGCAGACCTACGATGGCCGCGTTGCTGCCCACCGCCGCCATGGCAGCGTTGCCGCAGAATCTGCCCACCACAGCCACGTCGGCGGCGTTGAACAGCTGCTGCAGAATTCCCGTCACCGCCAGCGGCAGGGCAAAGCGCAGAAGCTTCCCCGCGAGCTTCCCGTGGAGCATATCGATTTCTCTTTTCTGGTGCATGGTTCCGTCAGTTCCTTTGATGTTTTTTTCTATCATAGCATATTTTTTCGATTTTGGCGAAAAAAGTTGAAAAGAAATATAAATTGGAGTTTAACGGGGCGAAGCTTCCACTTCGAAAGGCTTCCCCTTGAGGGTGTGCGCAGCCATGCGATAGCTGAAGCTGTCGAGCGAAGCGAGACTGATGAGGTGGCCAAGTTTCGGCAGAAGCACAAGATATCCACCTCATCCGTCACGGCTATTTCCCGCCGTGCCACCTTCCCCTCAAGGGGAAGGCTTTGCTCCATCCAACTCCCCGATAAACT
>CADCQK010000179.1 GCA_902803575.1 Oscillospiraceae bacterium | reverse complement strand
CCAGGGCCATGGCGATCATGACACGCTGGCGCATGCCGCCGGAGAGCTCGTGGGGGAACATCTTATAGACGCCCTCGGCGTTGGCGATGCCCACCATCTGCAGCAGCTCGATGGTGCGCTCCTTCACGTCCTGGTCGCTGCCGGAGCGGTGGAGCAGCAGCACTTCCTCGATCTGGTCGCCGATGCGGAAGACCGGGTTCAGGCTGGTCATGGGCTCCTGGAAGATCATGGACATGAAGTTGCCGCGGAGGGTCTGCATGACGTTCAGCGGGGTCTTGGTGATGTCATAGGCCTTATCGCCCAGGTTCATGCGGATCTCGCCGCCCACGATCTGGCCCACGGGACGCTGCAGCAGCTGCATGATGGAGAGGCTGGTGACGCTCTTGCCGCAGCCGGACTCGCCCACGACGCCCACGGTCATGCCCTGGGGGACATTGAAGCTGACACCGTCGACGGCCTTGCTGGTGCCGATGTCGGTGAAGAAGTAGGTGCGCAGATCTTCGATCTCCAGCACGTTCTTCGGGTCGTGCATCTCGGTCAGATACTCGGACTCCGGCACGTTCTTGCGCTTATACTGTTTTTCGTATTCCTTGGTGATCTTCCGGTTTTCCCGGCTGATCCTGCGGGATTCTCTGGCGGACAGATATCCGTCCTGTTTCTTTTTTGCCATCGTAATCTGCCCTCCCCTCAGCGTTTCATCTTCGGGTCAAAGGCATCCCGAAGGCCGTCGCCGACGATGTTGAACGCCAGCACCGTGGCCAGCAGCAGCACGCCCGCCGGGATCCAGATGAACCAGTAGTTGGTCAAGACGAAGGTGTCGTTGACGTCGTTGATGATGTTGCCCCAGGAGGCGAAGGGGAAGCGCACGCCCAGACCCAGGAAGGACAGGGTCGCTTCGGTGATGATCGTGCTGCCGAGGCCCATGGTCATGATGACGATGAGCTGCGGGATCACGTTGGGCACCAGGTGCTTGAAGATGCGCTTCGGGACGCTGATGCCGCAGGACTCGGTGGCGGTCATGAATTCCTGCTCACGCAGAGAAAGGATCTGGCCGCGGACCATACGGGCGATGCTGGGCCAGCCCAGGAAGCCCAGGATCAGCATCAGGTAGAGCATACGCGTGTAGGAATCCAGATTTGCCGCGTCCATGGCCGCGCCGAGAATGATGATCAGGGGCAGCGACGGGATGCAGTAGAAGATATCCACGATACGCATGATGAGGTTGTCGATCCAGCCGCCGAAGTAACCGGAGATGCCGCCCAGAATGACGCCCAGGACGCTCTCGATGATGACGACGATGAAGCCGATGATCAAAGAGACGCGGCCGCCGTACATCAGACGGGTCAGCATGTCCATGCCGTTGCGGTCGGTGCCCAGCCAGTGCTCCTTGGAGGGAGAGGCGTAGGTGTCGAACACGCGGGTGTCCTTCTCCTGCTTGACGTTCCAGGTGTTCTTGGCGGCGTCGAAGCTGAGGACGTACTCATAGGTCTCGCCGTTTTCGTCCTTGAAGTTGAACTCCGAGTCCTTGGCCTCCACGGCGTCGATGAGCTGGGTCTTGAAGTCGCGGCTCAGGAACACGTCGCTCATGACCGGGCGGATGATGTATTCGCTGACGTAGCCGACCTCTTCCCCGCCGGCAGTGATGACGCCGTCCTTGCCGATCTCATAGGTCTTGCCGTCGGCCTCGAAGGAATCCTCTTCATTGGCATGGGCCAGGAGGGCGTTCATGGTGAAGTCGAAACTGAAGCTGCCTTCCGCATCGGAGGCGCTGACGGTCTCCCGGTTGGCGAGCCCCACCACTTTGTCACCCACGCGAACCACATAGAGTCCGTCGTTGACCTTCTCCAGATCGTAGGTATTGTCGTTGTAGTCGAAGCTCTCGTTGCCCCGCATGATGTTCAGCAGGGTCTGGGCCTGCACCGGGCCCCGGAAGAGCTCGGCGTCGGCCACGGTATAGACCAGATCCTCGTTGTGGATGACGGCGGCGTAGTCCTTCACCTGCTGGTCGATGCGGTAGAACTTCTGATCCTGCTTATAGGGGCTGATGATGCCGCCCACGAAGCTGAACAGGAACATCAGAAGCAGGATGATCATGCCGGTGACGGCGAGCCTGTTTCTGAAAAACCGCTTCGCCACCAGGGCGCCCGGAGAGAGCACCTGCACACGGCGGTCGTCATTCAGGGAGTACTGCTCGTTGGGATCATCCCCATTGGGTGCGGAAGCGCTGCTGTTTTTCACTGCGTCCTCCGTGAGCTTTTCCGCGTGGCGGCGCGCAGCCTTCTGCGGAACGGAATGGGGATAGACCGGAGTGGCTTCGTATTTCATATCCTTGTTATCGCTCATGATGCAAACCACTCCTTTCTCACGAGATGCGCACACGGGGATCGACCACCGCGTACAGAATGTCCGAGAGCAGGTTGCCCAGCAGCGTCAGAACCGCCAGGAACATCAGATAGAACATCTCGAACGGGATGTCGCCGGCCACCATGGACTGGTAGGACGCAAAGCCGATGCCCGGGATGGAGAACAGGGTCTCCGTAATGAGGGCGCCTGCGAACAGGCCCGGCAGAGAGCCGCCCACGATGGTGACGATGGGAATCAGGGTGTTGCGGAAGGCGTGCTTATAGATGACCTTCTTCTCCGACAGGCCCTTGGCGCGGGCGGTGCGGATGTAGTCGGCGTTCAGCACTTCCAGCATGTTGGTTCTGGTGTAGCGCATGAGGGAGCCCATGCTGACCACCACCAGCACGATGATTGGCAAGACCAGATGGTGCGCCTTGTCCAGGAACTGGCCCCAGGCGTTGAGCTGGTTGTAGTTTCGTCCAACCAGACCATACAGGTCGAACCACCCCAGCTTCACGGAAAACACCAGCTTCAGCAAGGACGCAAAGAAGAATGTCGGCAAACTGATGCCCGCCAGGGCGATGACCGACACCGCGTAGTCGGTCTTGGAATACTGCTTTGTGGCGGCGATGACGCCCAGGGGGATCGCGATGATAATCTCGAAGAAAAAGCTGATCGCGCCCATGACGAAGCTCAGCCAGACGGTCTTGTTGAACTCGTCCACCACGGGGATGGTCCACTTCCAGCTGTCGCCGAACTCGCCGCGCAGCATGGAACCCAGCCACCCCAGGAACCCGGGGATAATGCCCTTATCCAGATTGTAGGACGCGGCCAGCTGCGCCATCCATTCCTCATAGCTCTTGGAGCCCGGCTGCATGGACTTCTGCCGCGCCATGGCCTCCACGTAGCTGGTAGGCAGGGCGCGCATCAGAGCGTAGATGATGAATGCCACAAAGAACAAAATCACCACGCTGAGCAGCACGCGCTTGAGGATATACTTCCACACTTTCACATCACCTCTCGGTTTTTTCTCTCGTTGAACAATCTCAGTGCTCAAGCATCCGTCATGGACCATGGCGGAGGATTCAGGACTGCGGTTTGTTGACAACAGAAAGGGGCAGACAGGAGTCTGCCCCTCCCTGTTCATTTAGGTATTTGCGATTTCAGATAATCGGCTCAGCTTTTTCAGTTGAGCTCGATGTTCTCGATCTCAGCCAGCCAGCCGTAGTAGGTGGTGATATCGGGAGTCACAGTGTCAAGATTCACGCGCTCGCTGGAGAAGATGATCGCGTTCTGACGCTGATAGACAGGAACCTCAACGGCCCAGTCAACGATGATGTCCAGGCAGCTCTTGTACATCTGCTTACGGAAGGACTGATCCAGGCTCTGGCGGGCTTCCATGATCAGCTGGTCCAGCTCCTCGTCAGCGATGTCGTACATGTAGTTGGAGCCACCGGCCTCGCCGCCCTGGCTGCCGGAGTAGTAGACCTGATACATATCCGGGTCAGGAGTGGCACCCCAGGCGGCGCACCACATGGGAACCTGGTCGGCCTCGATGCCGGTCCAGAGGTCAGCGGAGTTGGCAAGGTCTTTCACAACCAGCTCGAAGCCGATCTTGGCAAAGGCGTCCTTGGCCAGGTTCAGCATCATGAAGGAGGGGTGATCGCCAGCGCCGTCGGCGGGGATCCAGACTTCGTAGCTCAGGGCAGCGCCTTCGGGAGCAGCGGTCAGCTTGCCGTCAGTGACGGTGTAGCCGGCAGCCTCGAAGTAACCCAGGGCGGCCTTCAGAGCGGCCTCCTCACGGGCGGCGTCGTCCATGTCAGAGGTGTAGATGTCGTTGCCGTCCACGTCCTTGCTGAAGGCAATGGCGTAGTCAGCATCGGTGGCCTGGGGAGCAGCCCAGGAGGTGTTGGAGATGGGGTAGTTGATGACGGAGGCAACGCCGGCGCCGTAGTAGGAGTCGACGGTCACGTCACGGAAGTTCGAGAACACGGTAGCAAAGGCCTTGCGCAGGTTCTTGGAAGCGTCGGAAGCGATATCGCCGCCCACGTTCACAGCCTTG
>CADCQK010000178.1 GCA_902803575.1 Oscillospiraceae bacterium | reverse complement strand
CTACACCGTCGAGTGCATGATGCACGACCACAAGGCCCTCCAGAGCGGCACCAGCCACTACTTCGGAGACGGCTTCGCCAAGGCCTTCGACATCGCCTATACCGATAAGGAGAACAAGCTGGTGGCCCCCCACGAGACCAGCTGGGGCATGTCCACCCGCGTCATCGGCGGTCTGATCATGACCCACGGCGACAACAGCGGTCTGGTGCTGCCGCCCCACATCGCGCCGATCCAGGTGATCGTGCTGCCCATCGCGGCCCACAAGCCCGGCGTCACCGAAAAGGCCGAGGAGCTGGTTGCCCGCCTGAAGGCCGCCGGCATCCGGGTCAAGGGCGACTTCAGCGACAACAGCCCCGGCTGGAAGTTTGCCAACTGGGAGATGAAGGGCGTGCCGCTGCGCGTGGAGATCGGCCCCAAGGATATGGAGCAGGGCCACTGCATGGCCGTCCGCCGCGACAACGGTGAGAAGATCGTCGTGCCGCTCTCTGAGCTGGAGGCCCGGATCCCCGAGCTGCTGGAGGACGTGCAGCAGGGCCTGTTCGACAAGGCCAAGGCGAACCTCGACAGCCACATCTTCGCGGCCCAGACGCTGGAAGAGGCGAAGGCTCTGCAGGAGGAGCACGGCGGCTTCATCAAGACTATGTGGTGCGGCGACCTCCAGTGCGAGCTCGACATGAAGGAGAAGGCCGGCATGTCCAGCCGCTGCATCCCCTTCGAGCAGGAGAAGGTCGGTGAGGTCTGCGCCTGCTGCGGCAAGCCCGCCAAGACCATGATCTACTGGGGCGTGGCCTACTAAAACCATTCAAATCAACAAGAAATCTCCGACTGGATTCCAGCCGGAGATTTTTATATGTTATAGTTTGTCGTTTGTTCCCTGTAGGGCGGGGACCTGTGCCCCGCCCAGTGATTTCAAATCCCAGTTTATCGGGATGTTGGATTTTGCAGAAAACTAGAATAGAATGTCATTGCGAACCAGTGACCGATGTCACAGCTAACGCATAAGTTCCACCAGCCAAATCAAAGATTTGGGGTGTCACGTATGGTGTGGCAATCCGCATCCCCCGGCGGCGGAGCAGTGACTCGCAGAACGTTGAGGCAGAACGAATTCGCCCAACATCCAGCAAGTGGTCAGTCTGCAGTGTAGGAGAACGGATTGCCACACCATTCTGCGGACTGGTTCGCAATGACACTCTTTAGGTCTGGCACAAAATCAGACCTGCAAACTCCAATTACCACAATGGACTGAAAATTATGTAAACTAATTCTCAGATCCCCAGATACTGCTTCGCGATCTGGATCGCCACATCGGAGGCGCGGTCCAGGGCGTCCTCATAGGCCCGCTGGGCGTTCTCGTCGCCGTTGTCGCTGACGGCGCGGAGAATAGCGAAGGGGACTTGGTTTACATAACAAACATGACCGATGGCACCGCCCTCCATCTCACAGACGATGGCGCGGAAAGAATCCACCAGACGCTTTTTCACGTCGGCGTCGCTGATGAACTGGTCGCCGGAGGCGATGATGCCCTGCTCGAAGTGGACACCCAGCTTCTCAGCGCCTTCGCAGAGCCGGGCGGTGATCTCCTCGGCGCAGGGAAACTCCACCACGTTGATGCCGGAGACCATGCCCATGGGGTCGCCGAGGCCGGTGGTGTCCAGATCGTGCTGCACCACGGCGGTTGCGATGCAGACGTCCGCGATGTTGAGCTTCGGGGTCAGGGAGCCGCCCACGCCGATGTTCAGCAGATGATCCGGGTGGAACCGGAGAATCATGGTCTGGGCGCACATGGCGGCAAAGACCTTGCCGATGCCGCACTGGGCTATGACCAGATTGCAGCTCGGCAGCTCGCCGTAAACATAGGTCACGCCGCTGATGATTTCTTCCTCCGCATTCGGCAGCGAGGCCTTCAAAGCGTCAATCTCCGAGGCCATGGCCGCGATGACGCCGACGGTTTTCTTGTTGGGATTCAAAGACATGAAATTCACCTCATAGGATTTTTGGATGTGCTCATTATAATAAATCGAAAAAAACCTGTCAAGAAAGGCGAATCCCCCGACATCCATCGGGGGATTCAAATTGTAGTTTAACGGGGAACTGCAATGATCCACCGTAGGGCGGGGACCTGTGCCCCGCCGTTACATGGGCAGCACATTCAACGCGGCGGGGCACAGGCCCCCGCCCTACAAGGAGCGAGCGATAAACTCCAATTTTCATTCCTTAAGATTTCATGAATCCCCGCTGGGCCTATTGACAGCGGGGGTTTTCTATGCTATCTTAACTGTACTAACACAGCTAATACAGTTCACACAGTTGCGAAAGGAAGTGGTTCATACGGTCACGATCAACTATCGGGATGCGCGGCCGATCTATGAGCAGGTCTGCGACGGGCTTCGAAAGCTCATCATGACCGGGGCGCTCCCGGCGGGAGAAAAGCTCCCCTCGGTGCGAGAGCTGGCCCAGCAGCTGAGCATCAATCCCAACACCATCCAGCGTGCCTACCGGACCCTGGAGCAGGAGGGGTACATCAGCTCAGTGGCAGGGAAGGGCAGCTTCGCCATGGAGCCCCCGGCGGCGGACAGCCAGCGGAAGCAGACCCTGCTGCGGCAGTTTGACGAGCTGGTGAAGGAGCTGCGGTATCTGGGCGTCAAGGCCGAGAGCCTGCGCAGCCGCATCGGCGAGGAAGGAGAAGACAAATGATCCAAGTAAAAGATGTGGTGAAAACCTTTGACGGCTTTCGCGCTTTGGAAGGTCTCACCATGACGGTGCCCACCGGCGCGGTCTACGGTCTCGTGGGCCCCAACGGCGCGGGCAAGAGCACCATCATCCGCCATCTGACCGGCATCTACCGGCAGGACTCCGGCGAGATCACCTTAGACGGCGCGCCGATCTATGAAAACCCGGCAGCCAAGGCGCGCATCGCCTACATCCCGGACGACGTGTTCTACTTCAACAGCGCCTCCATCCGGGATATGAAGAAGTTCTATCAGGGGCTCTATCCCAGTTTCAGCCAGGAGCGCTATGAAAAACTCCGCTCGGCCTTCGATCTGGACGAGAAACAGCCCATCCGGAGATTTTCCAAGGGCATGCAGAAGCAGGCGGCCTTCTGGATCGCCATGAGTCTGGCGCCGGAGGTGCTGATCCTCGACGAGCCGGTGGACGGTCTCGACCCCGTCATGCGGCGGCAGGTCTGGAGCATCATCATGGCGGACGTGGCGGACCGCGGCACCACGGTGCTGGTCTCCAGCCACAACCTGAGAGAGCTGGAGGACGTCTGCGACCACGTGGGCATCCTGGACCGCGGCAAAATCCTGCTGGAGCGGGATCTCAACGACCTGCAGGAGAACATCGTGAAGGTGATGATCGCCTTCCCCGAGGGCCGCGACCTGCCGAAGGATCTGAACGTCCTCCACGACAGCGCCACCGGCCGCATGCACACGATGATCCTCCGGGGCAATGCCGAGACCCTGGCGGCCTACCTGAACGCGGCGAATCCGCAGTACATGGACTTCATGCCGCTGAGTCTGGAAGAAATCTTTATCTACGAGCTGGGAGGTGCGGACTATGCAGTCAAAGACATCCTTCTCTAATCTGACCCTGTTCAAGCGGTGCCTGAGCCGCTACTGGCCCCTGTGGGTCATCATTTTCGCGATCATGACCTTCCTGGGCCCGGTGCCGCTGGGCAGCACGCTGAGCTATTTGGAGAGCCAGCACATCCCCGCCAAGGAACTGCTGGAGGCCAGCGGCAACAACGTCTACGACACCCTCAGAATGATGCCGGCCTACTGCGCGGTGGCGGGCATTCTCGCCGCCATCGCCAGCTTCGATTTCCTGTTTTCCACCAAGCTCACGGGGCTCATGAGTTCCATCCCCACGAAGCGCCGCAGCGTCTTCGTCCAGCACTATCTGGCGGGCGCGGTGATGCTGCTGTCGTCCCTGCTGGTGACGGCCATCGCCATTCTGGCTGTCCAGGCGGCCCACCACGCGGTGACCTTCTCCATCGTGCTGGAGGTCTTTGCCGTCAGCGCTCTGGAGTGCCTGATCTTCTACTCCATCGCGGTCTTCTGCTGCACGCTGACTGGCCACTTCCTGGTGGCCATCGCCCTGTACGGTCTGGTGAATCTGGCGGCCGCCATCCTCTGGGCGCTGCTGAGCTGGTTTATCTCCAGCTACGTCTTCGGCGTCAACTCCCTCTCCGGCGGAAGGTGGCTGGTCTGGCTCTCCCCGGCCCTGCAGCTGATGACGAAGTCGGACATCACGGAAACGGGCTTCACCGGCTGGCCCTGGGTGTGGATCTACACCGCCGTGGCCGCGGTCCTGACGGTTCTGGCCTGCGTCCTGTTCCAGAAGCGCCACATGGAGCGTGCCCAGGACACCGTGGCCTTCCCGAAGCTGCGCCCGGTCTTGAAGTACATCGTCACCTTCTACGCCGCCCTGGGGCTGCCGCTGATGGTGAGCTCGGTGGCGGAGGTCAGCGACGTGCAGTTCAGCCTTCCCACGCACCTGCTCCTCACGGTGGTCAGCGCCATTATCGGTTATTTCATCTCCGAGATGATCATTCAGAAATCCCTTCGCGTCTTCCAGAAAAAGCACTGGATCGGCATCGCGGCGGCTGCGCTGGTCTGCTGTCTGGTGGTCTGCGGCCTGCGGCTGGACTGGCCGGGCATCGGCCACCGAATTCCCGATCCCGAGCAGGTGGACGCCGTGATGATGCAGGCCGGCGACAACTTCTATGCGGACTCTGAGGAGAGCATCGAAGCGGTCGAAAAACTGCACCGGTCCGTCCTGGACGCCTTTGACAACGGCGAGATCGAGGAGATGGATGCCTTCGACGAGCGGGAGAGCTCCTACATCAGCCTGAACTACCTGCTGAAAAACGGTGAGACCGAGTCCAGGCAGTATGCGTTTGTCTACGATGCGGACTTTGCAAAGACCGTGGAGGACACCCTGAACAGCGAGCCCCTCCGCTCCGAGAACATCCAGATCAACCCGCCGCTGCCGGTGGACGCCGCGCACATCGCCGACGCCATCATCTACTGGCACGACAAGGACAGCGCGTCCGACGAGTGGCAGCAGATGAACCTGACCGCCGCCGACATGGCTGATCTCTATGAAAACGGCATCCGTCCCGACTGCATGACGGCCGCCTTCGGGGAGACAAAATTGCACTTTGACGAATCGCTGGCCGCGGAGCAGTACGAAGCCACCATTGAGATCTCCCTCTACGAGCCCGGCGATCAGCCCACCACCAGCAGCTGGTATGTCTCCTACACCCCCAATACGGACACCGAGAACACCAACGCCTGGCTCACGGCCCACGGCGTCAAGCTGACCCCCGGCTTTACCCCAAGTGCATAAAACCAAACTCCCGCTGCACCCGCAGCGGGAGTTCAAATTCTAGTTTATCGGGGAGTTTCAATGATACTCCGTAGGGCGGGGACCTG
>CADCQK010000177.1 GCA_902803575.1 Oscillospiraceae bacterium | reverse complement strand
CGGCTTTGAGGCGCTCCTGAACGGCATCCTGAAGATCTTCACGGGCAGAAAGGGCGGCCAGCTGGGCATGGGCCTGCTGGTGGGCGCCATGGACATCGCCACCGCCAACAACACCGTCGCCATCGTCATGGCAAACCCCATCGCCGCCCAGATGGCGGAGCGCTACGGCATCTCGAAGCGCAAGACCGCGTCCCTGCTGGACACCTTCTCCTGTGTCTTCCAGGGCATCATCCCCTACGGCGCCCAGATGCTGGTGGCCCTCTCGGCGGCCAACGAAATGGGCCACGGCGTCTCGGCCTTCGAGGTGATCCCGAATCTCTTCTACCCGTTCCTGCTGCTTTTGAGCTCTCTGGTGTTCATCTATCTCATCCCCGAAAAGAAAGCAAAATAAAGGTGCTCCCGTCCCGTGCGCACTCTGCCCGGGGCGGGATCTTTTTCGGAGGATTCCCCGGAGTCTGTGCGGAGAACTGGGCAAAACTGGATATTAAGAATCTTCAAGCTCCTTATACAGAAAATGCGCTTTACAGAATGGCCACGTGTTGTTATGATGGTGGCCGACAAAAAACAAAAAATTCACAAAGGAAGCGTAAATCGCCATGAACAACCAACAGCCTGAGCAGAAGCAGCGCTACGGCCTGCTTACTGCCATCACCCTGATTACCGGCACGGTCATCGGAAGCGGCATCTTCTTCAAGGCATCCAGCGTTCTGACCGCCACCAACGGCAGCGTGCCGCTGGGCATTTTGATGTTCGCCCTGGCAGCCCTCGCCATCATCTTCGGAAGTCTCGCCATCGGTCAGGTGTCCGCAAGGACCGACAAGCCCGGCGGCATTATGACGTATTATGAGGAGTTCATCAGCCCGCGCATGGCCTGCGCCTACGGCTGGTTCGAGGTGTTTATCCACTATCCCGCCATCATCGCGGTCCTTTCGTGGATCGTGGGCGTGTACTTCTGCACCCTGTTCAACATCGACGGCTCCCTGCTGCTGCAGTGTCTGATCGGTACCGCCTGGATCCTGATCTGCTTTGGCTTCAATGCCCTCTCCCGCAAGGGCGGCGGCTATTTCCAGAACGCCTCCACCTTCATCAAGCTGGTTCCGCTGCTGCTGGTGGCGATCTTCGGCCTGGTGCTGGGCGACCCCATCACCGCGATGAAGGCGCGGCCCATTGCCGCCAACAGCGCCACCGGCCTGCTGGCTGCGGTCGGCCCCCTCTGCTTTGCCTATGACGGCTGGCACGTGGCCACCTTCGTCCAGGCGGACATCAAGAACCCCAAGCGCAACATGCCGCTGGCCCTGTCCATCACGCCGATCATCATCACCATCGTCTATATCTGCTATTTCTGGGGCATCTCCAGCATCCTAGGCCCGGAGAAGGTCATGGAGATGGGCTCTGCCCACGTGGCCGCGGCCATGGAAAAGATCCTCGGACCCCTCGGCGGCAGAATCTTCTTCGTCTTCGTCATCATCTCCGTCATGGGTACGGTGAACGGGGAGACCATGGGCATCTGCCGCACTCCCTACGCCCTGTCTCTGCGAAACATGTTCCCGGCAGCGGAGAAGCTTTCTGTCATCAACAAGGCCGAAATGCCCATCTACTCCTGCATGCTGGGCATGGTGATCTCCCTCATCTGGATGGTGGCCCACTATATCTGCCAGAGTACCGGCATTCTCGGCGGCTCCGACGTCTCGGAGATCGCCATCATGTCCAGCTACCTGCTGTATCTTCCGCTGTACTATGTGGTCTTCCGCCTGTGGAGACAAAAGGAGATCAAGAGCCCCTTCATGGGCCTCATCGTTCCCGTGCTTGCCGTGCTGGGATCGGCCATCGCCATCCTCGGCGGACTACAGAACCCGCTGTTCGTCTGGTACCTGCTGATCTGCTTTGCCATTCTGCTGATTGCGTTCCTCTATTACGGAAAGCACAAGGACGACATCCACACCGTCTGAAATGTGGATCCATATCCGAAACACCGCTGCGGATCGCCTTCCGCGGCGGTGTTTTTCTGCCGGAAGGGCCCGCAAGTTTTCATTGTAAACTGGGGGCGGCTTGTATATAATGAAGCCAACAGGTATGTGAAAGGAGGCAGCCATGAGAAGTCCCAAGCTCTCCGTGAACGCCCTGCTGCTGATGCTGCTGATCTTCGGGGGTTTCACGTTCTTCATCACCGTTTTCCTGATCCCGGTGGCGGATCGCTCCGGCATCAATACCTTCAACCCCATCGAGGGGACGCCCTACGCCATCCACTATTCCTCCCTGGAACCCAACGGGCTCTATGAGGGCACCGAGAACGTTCACTCTCTGGTCATCCCGGGCGATTTCGGCTTTGACTGGGGTGCTGCGCTGGAGGGGGAGCGGCTGTATCTCAACGAATATACCGCCTCGGATCTGGGGGTCATGCACAGCGATCTGGTCTGCGTGGATCTGACGACCCGGGAAAAGACGGCGCTGCTCTCTGACGCGATCCTCCGCGGCCGCTGCGCCTCGGGAGAGCTGGTCTGCGTCCGGGGCGTGCTGCTCCCGGCCAACGAGCCGGAGACCAATGTCCTCTGCCGATTCTACGGGCTCGCGGCGCCGGGCGTCCGGGACGGGGCGGAGGTGCTGTTTCTGGACCCCGCCACCGGTGAGATCCTCTACAGCGTCCGGGACGACGAGACCATGGGCGACGGATTTGACGGGCGCTATCTTGAGCGCACACTGACGGAGGTGCGGGGATGAAATTCGGTGTTTCGATCCGCGGCAGACTCACCGGTGCGGATCTGGCGGTGCGCATCGTCCAGATCGCGGCGGCCCTTCCGCTGCTGTATGTGGCCATCGTCTCCGGCTGGCTCTCCCTCGCCACCCGGAAAACGGTGCTGTCCTATCTCTTTTCACTCGGCGTCTGCACGATCCCGCGGCCGGTGGCGCTGGGCGCCGCTGCCCTTTATCGCCACGCCGGGGGAGAGGTGCTTTTCTCCATGGTGCTGGTGGCGGCCGCGCTGCTTTACGGGCTTTGGATGAACCGGCTCCTGCGTTCCAACCACGGGCGGAGGGTTCGCGTCATCCTCGCCGTCCTCATCGGACTGGATCTGATCGCGCGGTTCCTGCCGCTGGGCTTCCTGGACGCCTTCGGGCTTTCTGCGGAGCTCCCGGCCTTTCTGCTCCGCGCGGGCTGCCTGGTGCTGATCCTTCTGGATCTCCGGGCGGAAAAAACCGCAGAGAACAGCCGGCCTGCGCCGACCAACAGCGGGGCGTGAACCGGTATTTGTCCCTCTATCTTTCTGTCTGAACATGTGTTATAATAACGATACGATTGCATCGGAATCTGCGCAACGAGGGGATCAGCTATGATTTTTTATTTCACCGGAACCGGAAACTCCCTGTATGCCGCCCAGCAGCTGGCGGCAGAGGGGGAGCAGATCATCTCCGTCATCGATGCTCTGCGGGAAAAACGCTTTCACTACACGCTGCAGGACGGCGAGGCGCTGGGCTTTGTGTTCCCGGTGTATTACTACACGGTCAGCGATCCGGTGCTGGAGCTGATCCGCAGGCTGAAGGTGGAGGGCGCGCGCTATGTCTATGCCGTAATCCCCTGCGGCGCAAGCATCGGCCCGGCAGGCGGTTTTCTGAGATCCGAGCTGAAAAAGCGCGGTCTTGAGCTGAACCGCGTGGACCCGCTGGTGGTGCCGGACGGGGCGCTGATCTTCTATGACATCGACAGGCCGGAGAAGCTGGATCAGCAGCTGGAGAAGGCCGCGGAGGAACTGAAAACCATCCGTGAGGCCATCCGGCAGCGGCTTCCCAACCGGATCACCGGCAGCGTCGCGGCGGCGAAGGCGGGCCTCACCGCCTATCATCTCGGCATGAGCACGAAGAAATTCCGCGCGGACGAAAGCTGCATCGGCTGCGGCAGGTGCGCCTCCATCTGCCCGGCGGAGGCGATCCGGATGGAGAACGGCCGGCCGGTCTGGATCAAAGACAAGTGCTACAAGTGCTGCGGCTGCATCAACCGC
This sequence comes from Oscillospiraceae bacterium, assembly GCA_902803575.1. Classification (GTDB taxonomy): domain Bacteria; phylum Bacillota; class Clostridia; order Oscillospirales; family Oscillospiraceae; genus CAG-103. Next base: position 3,407 of record CADCQK010000177.1, on the reverse strand, counting down.
TGTCCCGCGGGGGCCATCCAGTACGGCAGCAGGACCGCCAAGCGCGGCAGATACGTCAACCCGGTGCTGAAATAAGCAAATAACAAAGTCAATAATCACCCAAAAGGTGAAGGATAAAGGAGAACAACATGAGAATCGCAGTTACCTATGAAAACGGACAGATCTTCCAGCATTTCGGTCACACCGAGACCTTCAAGGTCTATGAGGTGGAGGATGGACAGATCGTCTCCTCCGAGCTCGTCGGCTCCAACGGCAGCGGCCACGGTGCTCTGGCGGGCCTTCTGAACGATAAGGGCATCGATGTGCTGATCTGCGGCGGCATCGGCGGCGGCGCCCAGAGAGCCCTGGACGAGCGGGGCATCGAGCTCTGCGCCGGGGCCTCCGGCGACGTGGACGAAGCAGTGGCGGCCTATCTGCGCGGTGAGCTCATCAACACCGGCGCCAACTGTGACCACCACCACGGCGGCGACCACGATTGCGGCGACCATGACTGCGGCGACCACGACCACGACTGCGGCGGCTGCCACGAGGAGCCCCAGGGGAAAAACGTGGGCAAGAAGTGCCGGGTCCATTACCGCGGAACCCTCAACGACGGCAGCCAGTTTGACGCCTCCTATGACCGCGGGGAGCCGCTGGAGTTCGTCTGCGGCGCGGGCCAGATGATCCCGGGCTTTGACGCTGCCGTTGCCGACATGGATGTGGGCCAGATCGTGAATGTGCACCTGATGCCCTCCGAGGCCTATGGCGAGATGGACCCTCAGGCGGTCTTCACGGTGGAGCTGGCACGTCTCCCCGGCGCTGAGAACGCCCAGGTGGGTCAGCAGGCCTTCCTGCAGAACCAGTACGGCCAGCCCTTCCGGGTGAAGGTGGTCGCCAAGGACGACACCACCATCACCTTCGACGCCAACCATGAGCTGGCAGGCAAGGAGCTGAACTTCCAGATCGAACTGGTCTCCGCAGAGTAATTTCCGCACGTTCGACGCATAGATCCCATCGGCTGACTGGAAGGAGGATTTCCCATGAGAAAGACCAAGATCATCGGCACCATCGGTCCCGCCAGCGAGGATCCGGCGGTTTTTCGGGAGATGTGTCTGCAGGGCCTCAACGTGGCGCGCCTGAACTTCTCCCACGGCACCCACCCGGAGCATCAGAAGAAAATCGACATGATCAAGGCCGTGCGGGAGGAGCTGGGCATCCCCATCGCCATCATGCTGGACACCAAGGGGCCGGAGTATCGCATCGGCACCTTCCAAAACGGCAAAATCGAGCTGAAGGACGGGGAAGTCTTCACCTTCACCACCAGAGAGGTGCAGGGTGACGAGACCGTGGTCTCCGTGAGCTATAAGGGGCTCATGGAGGATCTGGCGCCCGGGGACCGCATTCTGGTGAACAACGGCCTTGTGATCTTCGAGGTGGAGTCTCTGGACGAGACCGACGCCCGCTGCCGGGTGCTGACGGGCGGCGTGCTCAGCGACCGGAAGAGCATGAGCTTTCCGGGCAAAGTCCTGAACCAGCCCTTCCTCAGCGACCACGATCGGGAGGATCTGCTGTTCGGCATCCGGAACGGCGTGGACTTTGTCGCCGCGTCCTTCGTCTCCCGCAAGCAGGACATTCTGGACATGAAGGAGTTCCTGCATGCCAACGGCGGAGACGGCATCGACGTGATCGCCAAGATCGAAAATCAGTCCGGCGTGGACAACATCGAGGAGATCTGCTCCGTCTGCGAGGGCATCATGGTGGCCCGCGGCGATCTGGGCGTGGAGGTGCCCTTCACAGAGCTTCCCGCCATTCAGAAATACCTGATCACCAAATGCCGCCTGCTGGGCAAGCGGGTCATCACCGCCACCGAGATGCTGGAGAGCATGATCGAAAAGCCCCGGCCCACCCGCGCGGAGATCAGCGACGTGGCCAACGCGGTCTATGACGGCACCTCCGCCGTCATGCTCTCAGGGGAGTCCGCCGCCGGCAAAAACCCCGTGGATGCCGTGCGCGTTATGGGCGAGATCGCCGAGGAGACCGAACGGCACATCGACTACGTGGAGCGGTTCCGTCGGGAGAACTACGTTATCCGCAACCGGGTGGACGCCATCTCCCACGCGGCCTGCACCATGGCCATCGACCTGGACGCCAGCGCCATCGTGGTCACATCCCTCAGCGGCCTGACCGTCCGGATGGTCTCCCGTTTCCGCCCGCCGGTGCCCATCCTGGGGCTCGCCACCAACCGGGATTCCTGGCGGAAACTGGCCCTTTCCTGGGGCGTGCTGCCGGTGCTGACCGAGCAGTTCCCCAGCATGGAGGTCTTGAACTATTACGCCGTCCGCGCAGCCAGAGACGTGATGGATCTGCAGCCTGGCAGCACCATCGTCATGACCGGCGGCGACACCAGCGGCGAGAGCGGCAACACCAACGTCCTTCGGATCGAGACCGTGCCGTGATCGGCGCCGTACAGACAAACAGAATAGAAGAAAACAGCGCCGGAGCAGATACCCGATCTGCTCCGGTTGTGCTTTTTTCATGGAAAACTTCCAAATCCTCCGTTGACTTGTTTGGCTTGTTATTGTACAATGCAATCAGCAAATGTGCATTTTTCGGCATTCTATGCTGAGAATGCGAAATCGGATTTAACAACAAAGGAACGGTGTGTTTATGAAAAACGGAAAGAAAGAAAAGAGCAAGACCGACGCCGCGTTGAAAGCGGAGATCAAATCCCTCAGAGAGCGGCTTTTGGCCCAGCAGCAGGAGATCCGGGAGAAGAAGCTCCCCATCATTGTTCTGGTGGAGGGCTGGTCCGCCGCCGGCAAGGGCAGCCTGATCAACGAGCTCATCAGCGAGATCGACCCCAGATTCTACAACGTCATCTCCCCGGTGATCACCCCGGAGGCGGAGTGCCGCTATCCCTTCCTCTATCCCTACGCCAAGGCCATCCCGGAAAACGGCAAGATCATGTTCTATGACTCCGGCTGGATGGAGGACGTGGTGCGCAAGCTGCTTCGGCGCGAGATCACCAAGGATCAGTACAAGGACCGCGTCCGCTCGGTGAACGAGTTTGAGCGGCAGCTGAGAGACGGCGGCTACCTGATTTTGAAGCTCTTCGTGGACATCGACCGGAAAGAGCAGCGCAAGCGCATGGAGGCCCTGAAAAACAACTACGAGACCGAGTGGCGGGTCACCGGCGACGATCTCTGGCAGCACAAGGAGTATGACGCCTTCCGGGACGCCTACGAGAGCTTCATGGAAAAGACCGGGAAGCTGGTGCCCTGGCACATCCTGAACGGCGGCGACAAGCGCTCTGCCGCCAGAGACGCCCTGAAGCTCCTGGTCACCCAGGTGGACGAGGCGCTCTCCGCCGGACGCTATGTGGGCGAGCCCTTCAAGGAGAAGTTCCCGCTGAAAGAGATGCCGAAGCT
>CADCQK010000176.1 GCA_902803575.1 Oscillospiraceae bacterium | reverse complement strand
GTTTTTCTTAAGCCATTCAATGTTCGTTTTCAGCATTTCGATTAACCCTCCTTGGCAGCCTTCTGGATCTGCTTGATCTCAAGGCTCTCGACGAAGGCCTGAAGTCTGGTGCGCAGCTGGCCGGAACCTCTCGCCATGTAAGGACGGTCGATGGACAGCACGGGCCAGTTGTACTCCTCGTTCATGATGTGGCTGACGAGCGTACGCTCGAATGCCCAGAAATCACAGAACTTCATCGCTTCGTAAATGATACCCTCGGCCTTGTACTCCTTGGCGAGGTAGTTGGAGAAGTCGCGGCGCTCCTGGATCTTCTCCTGGCTCATGTAGCGCGGGCACTGGGTGACCTTGAGGTAGTGGGCGCAGATCTGGGTAAGGACGTCATCCTCGTCGTTGAGCTCGATGACCTCACGGCCCGGGGTGGAGCTGAAGCAGAAACGGTCGGAAACGACGAACGCGCCGGCGTTCTCGATCATGCGGGTCATGTCCAGATCGTCGATCTCGGAGCCGACAACGGCGACACGGGCACGATACCAGGGCTGCGGATCGACCTTGCGCTTCTTGATCTCCTTCAGAGTCTCGCGCAGGTAAGGCAGGATGAGGGCCTTCGGGCAGCAGTAGGTCACAAGACACAGTACGTGGAATTCATAGCCGGTGATGGGGGGGTTCTCCAGCTTGCGCATATCGCCGATCTCGGTGATGATCTCGGCTACCTCGTTGTGCTCCTTGACAGCGGCACGCAGAGCCTTGTCAGAGGTATCGACGCCGTACTTCTCGGCGATCTCATTGAGGTAACGGTTGCGGATCTGGGTCACATAGTGCTTGAGGGTATAGTCGGTGACTTTGTACGGAATGTCCGCATGGGTCACGAAGAAATTCTCGGCGGGCATATCGGGGCCCTGCAGAATCTCGATGTTCTCCATGCAGCGGTTCATCTCGGCGCAGGCGTCCACGCCGGCAATGCAGTCGAGGAAGTTGTAGCCACCCTCGATGGCGCGCTCCACGAGCGCACGGCAGTACTCGCAGGTATAGTTGGACATGTAGTAGGACGCGATGTCAAACGAACCTGTGTTCGGGGCTCTCAGACGAACTGAGAAGCTGTTTCCTACGTTGAGAACCACCTCGGGCATGTGGAAGCAAGTATAGCCCACGGCGATCTGGCCGTCCGCTTTCGCTTTCTGAACCAGTTCGTTGTTGGCCTCTTGCAGAAGGCTCTCAAAGTAGATCAGATGCTTGAGATCTTTCAAGTGTTACACCTCTTCTTCCCTTATAAAAGATTTCTTGTGGGGCACATCCTTCACCCCTGGTTTACACGTACTGAGCCGTTTGGACAGAGTGAAATGAACACTCTGCCTTATAACTCGACAATAGATTAACATATCTCATCCTAATTTACAAGAGTTTTCTGAACGTTTTTTACGTTTTTTTACTCCTTGTGAACCAATTTATTGTTGATAATTCAGGTAAATGGTGTTAAAATATGGGCAAACCAAAATCCGAAAGGAGATCTTACCATGCACATTTCCGAAGACCATTGCCACGGCCATGAGCACGAGCACACCCATGCCCATGAGCATGAGCACGGCCATGAACATGAACACGCCCACGAGCATGCTCACCCCCACGGTGAGGCCCAGGCCATGAGCTTTGAGGAGACCGTTACCCTGCTGGCCTATATGCTGGATCACAACCGCCACCACGCCGACGAGCTCCACGACATTGCCCACGCCCTGGAGGACGCCGGCAAGCAGGAGGCCGCCGATGCCGTGTCCGCCGCACTGCACTATTTTGACCACTGCAACGACGCGCTGGAAGATGCGCTGAAGATCGCGAAAGGAGAATAACCATGTGCCTCTCTGACGCTTATGAGATCGTCGACGGCGAGCAGAAGCTCGTCCTCTCCCGCGTGCAGGACATCTCCACCGATGGTGACAACGTTCTGCTGACCAACCTGATGGGCATCCGCACCAAGGTGCCCGGCCGGATCAAGAGCGTGGATCTGCTCAAAAACATCATCCTGATCGAGGCCTGCTGAAAACCCAAAAAACCAAATACGAAACCGGAGCACAGGTTCCGGTTTCGTTTTTTGCGCAGGGGATTCTGTCGAAAATTACCATATATTAAAGGAGTACATCCAATGCAAATCTGGGAACTGCTGGTGCTGGCCGTGGGGCTGAGCATGGACGCCTTTGCGGTGTCGGTCTGCAAGGGACTGGCGCTGCGGGAGGTGAAGCTCCGCCACTGCTGTCTCGCCGGCGCGTGGTTCGGCGCATTTCAGGCGCTGATGCCCCTGCTGGGCTATCTGTTGGGCTCCCAGTTCGCGGAGAAGATCACCGCCGTGGACCACTGGATCGCCTTCGTGCTGCTGGGGCTCATCGGGGCAAACATGATCCGGGAAGCCATTCTCGGCGGCGAGGAACAGAGCGACTCCATGTCCGTGAAGGTCATGCTCCTGCTGGCCATCGCCACCAGCATCGACGCGCTGGCCGTGGGCGTCACCTTCGCCCTGCTGACCATCCGGATCATCCCCGCGGTCTGCACCATCGGCGTCATTACCTTCGTTCTCTCCGCCGTCGGCGTGAAGCTGGGCAGTCTTTTCGGCGCCCGCTGGGGCAGCCGCGCGGAGTTCGCCGGCGGCGTGATCCTGATCCTTCTGGGCACCAAAATTCTGCTGGAACACCTGGGAATCCTCTGAAAACGAGCCATTCTAAAAATGAAAAAATGCACAATTTTCTGTAACCAATTTGTTTAAAAAATAAATTTTTCAACAAATCGATTTTTTTGTTCATCGAGTATTGCATATTCAAAAAATTTAAGTTATATTTTATGTGTATGATTCGGGAATAACCCGAAATTTAGCAGTAAAGAGTGGAGGATTACAATGAAAAAAATACTGCTCACGATCATCAGCCTGTGTCTGATCGTCGCCAGCATCTTCGGTCTGTACTCCGGCGTCATCGGCGCGAAGGACATTCTGAAGAATCTGCAGACCTACAAGCAGGCTGAAGCCAACTCCGGTCTGCGCTCCATCGATGAAGAGCTGCTGCCCGGCATCGATCAGCTGTCCGAGAACCTGGCCGTCTATCTGGACGGTGTTGGTCAGGTCGCTGACGGCCGTGCCCAGCTGGCTGACGGCTATGCGCAGTACGCTGCCGGTCAGGCCGCTCTGGCTGCCGGTGCGCAGCAGCTGCGTGAAGGCGAGGCTGCTCTGGCCGCCGGTCAGAAGCAGATCGACGACAACACCCAGGCTTACAACGAAGGCAAGCAGAAGATCGCCATGCTCGAGAGCTACATGCCCCTGATCGAGGGCATCGCCAGCTCCATGCAGGCTGTCCGTGACTTCAACGCCGGTCTCCCGGTGGTTGGTCAGACCATCGACTCCGTCGGCGGTCAGCTCCGCGCCAGCGTCATGAACCTGCTGGCCAACAGCAGCGCTGTCTCCGCCATCAGCAACATGGTCGGCATGGACATCGGCTCCCTGCTGGCTTCCAATCCTGAGGACACTTCCATCTGCGCCAACGTCGTTGCCATGTACTACGACGGCCTGGCTCAGCTGAAGATGTATGAGGACGGCCTCGTGGCTCTTGAGGAAGGCAAGCAGCAGCTGGCTCAGGGCTATGCTGACTACGCAGCCGGTGAGGCCCAGCTGGCCGACGGCGCAAAGCAGCTTGCCGACGGTGAGGCCCAGCTGGCCGACGGTCTGGCGCAGCTGAGCGTCTTCGAGCAGGGCGAGATCACCCTGGCGGTCGGTCTGACCCGTCTGCTCACCCAGCCCTCTTATGAGGACAACGGCGTTGGCCAGGTCTTCTACGACGGCGATATGCCCTTCGGCGAGATGGCCAACCAGATCTTCAACAACCTCCTGGCCAACATCCAGGATCCCGCTGCCCGCGACGTCGCCGCTGCTGCCATGTGGCCCGGCTTCTACGGCACCGACGATCAGGGCATGTGGGGCTTCCCGGCCCGCGAAGGCAACGGCACCAAGGTCTGCGACAGCGTTCTGGATCTGGTCCGCGAGAAGATCCCGGGCTTCAATCCCACCACTGATCTCTTCGCCAAGAATGACGACGGCTCCATCCGCGTCGAGAACGGCTACCCGCTGGTGAACCTCGAGGTCGCCCGCACCATCGCCGACGCCGGCAAGGATTACATCAACGTCGCTCAGACCAACTCCCTGACCAACGAGGCCATGGGCAAGGCCATCGGCTACGTCATTCTCATGGTTGCCTGCCTGCTGGGCCTGATCGCCGGTCTGCTGGGTCTGTTCCGCAAGGGCGCTTTCGCCGGCTTCGGCATCGTCTCCCTGCTGGTTTCCATCGCGGCCCTGGTCTTCACCTGGATCAAGGGCGGCTTCAATGGCTACGCATTCGCGCTTGCCAACAAGCCCTTCGAGATTGACGCAGACGGCTATGCCACCACGGCATGGCCCTGGGGTCACAACATCCGTGACGGCGCCAATGCCATCAGCGGCAAGCAGCTGATCACCGGCGAGCAGCAGCTCAAGGCCATGGTCATCTTCGCCATCGTCGCTCTGCTGTTCACCCTGATCGCTCTGATCGCCCGCAAGGCCATCAAGGCTGAGAAGGCCAAGAAGTACAGCTACACGCCTCGTCCCGCCGCTGCTCCCGCTGCCGCTCCTGTGGCGCAGCCCGTTGCTCAGCCCGTCTACGCCGCTCCCGTGGTGGAGAAGCCCGTGGTCGAGAAGGTCGTCGTGACCGAGCCTGTTGCGGAAAAGGTCGTTGTGAAGACCCCCGCCGAGATCGCTGCGGAAGCCGCTGCGAAGGCCGCCGCCGCTCAGGCTGCTGCCGACGCCGCCGCTGCTGAGGCTGCTGCCGCTCAGGCCGCCGCCGACGCCGCTGCCGCCGCTTCCCTCGACTAATCCAACATTAGAAATCGGAGCACCAACCGGTGCTCCGATTTTTTTCAAAAAAACCGCGCCGCAGAATCATAGCTGCAGCGCGGCTTTTCTTATTTCAGAAGGGCTTTCACGGTGTCGCCGTGACGGGTCTCGTCGTGCATGACGCTCTCCACATCGGGGAAGATGTTCACGAGAGCGATGTACTTCTTCGCGGCGTCGTATTCCGCCTTTGCGATAATGGGATAGAGCACCTTTTTGCCGACACATTTGTACATCAGCGGCACGGCGATGGCTTTGGTCTTTTTCGGCTTCAGCACCTTTTTCGTGTACTGATGGAACACCTGGGCGTGGCCGCCCTCCTCCTTCGCCAGCTGGCGGAAGGTCTTGGCGTCGTTCTCGTCCTTGACGACCTCAGCGAGCTTGTTGTACATGAGCACCGCATCCAGCTCACCCTGCTGGGCGTAGAGCAGCTCGTCCATGTGCTGGTTGATGATTGCCTGGTCCATGGGCTCGTCCTCCTTTTTATAATTGAAAAAGCCTCAGGCCTCTTCGGTCTCCATCTGCATGGCCAGCTTCACGATCCGGCTGGTGCCCAGACGGTCGGCGCCGAGGTTGATGAAGTCCTCCGCGTCCTGGATGCTGGAGATGCCGCCGGCGGCCTTGACCAGAACGTGGTCGTCGCAGTTGGCGCGCAGCAGGGCCACATCCTCTCTGGTGGCGCCGCCGGTGGAAAAGCCGGTGGAGGTCTTGATGTAGTCCGCGCCGGAGTCCGAAACGATGCGGCAGAGCTTCACCTTCTCCTCCTCGGTCAGCAGGCAGCACTCGATGATGACCTTCAGGATCTTGCCGCGGCTGGCCTCGCGCACAGCGTGGATGTCCTCGGCCACATCGGCCCAGCAGCCGTCCTTGACCATGGCGAGATTGATGACCATGTCCACCTCATCGGCGCCGGCACGGATGGCCTCGGCAACCTCGAAAGCCTTGACGGCACTGCTGTTGTACCCGTTGGGGAACCCGATGACCGTGCAGATCTTCAGCCGGTCGCCCACATATTTCTTCGCCCCGGCCACATGGCAGGGCGGGATGCACACGCTGGCGCAGCCGTAGCGCACCCCTTGATCGCACAGAGCACGGATCTCCGCGGCGGTGGCGTCCACCCGCAGCAGGGTGTGATCGCAGCGGGACAAAATTTCCTGCAGTTCCATATTTCTTCTCCTTTTCCTTCCATTTTTTGAGAATTGCATGTCTATTATAACCGATTGTCTCACACTTGGCAAGATGAATATTTTCGGCTGCACCCCAATAGGCTGTAGGGAAAAAGCGAAAGGAGCAGCCGAATGTACATCTTGGAAAACAGCAACCACGCCCTCCTCCGCGGCAGGGTGGCAGCGCCGCCGGAGCTGAGCCATCAAACCCGGCAGGAGCGGTTTTTCCGGTTCCCCCTGCGGGTGCGGCGGCTCTCAGGAACCGAGGACATTTTGAATATCCTCGCAAGAGAGCGGCTGATTCGGGAGCTGGATCTGCAGCCGGGCACTCAGATCCAGGCGGAGGGTGAGATCCGCACCTTCAACAACAAAAGCGGCGTGGGGCCGAAGCTGGTGGTGAGTCTTTTCGCAAGGAGCCTCTCCCCTGCCGAGGCGTCTGAGGACGAAAACCGGGTGGTACTCACCGGCACCCTCTGCAAGCCAACCCTGCTGCGCGAGACGCCGCTGGGCCGCTCGGTCTGTGATCTGATGCTTGCGGTGAACCGGAGCTACGGCCGCAGCGACTATCTCCCCTGCATCTGCTGGGGTTCCAGCGCCAAGGAGGCCGCCGAATGGTCGGTGGGCACGGTGGTCACCCTCTCCGGCCGGTTCCAGAGCCGGGATTACCGGAAGCTCCTCCCCGACGGCAGCTACACCGAAAAAACCGCCTATGAGATCAGCGCCATGGAGGTGGAACGAATCGAATGAAAAACTGCTGCGGTTTTCAGGCCGCAGCAGCGTTTTTATGCCTGTTTTTGGGCTCTGGCGTTGGTGTCCACGTTCTTGCCGTAGACCACGAACCTTTGGAACAGGAACTCGGTGACGAAGTTGATGACCATGTTCATGAAGGTCACCAGATACTCATTCCAGCCCTGGACCCCAGCCAGCTGGTGCTCCAGCATGGTGCTCAGCGGGGTGAAGACCAGATAGTAGCAGAACACCAGCGTCATGGCTCTGCCGATGTTGGCGGTGGATTTGAAGGTGTACTGCCGGTTCAGGGTGAAGTTCCACAGGACGCTCAGCACCAGCGCCACCAGATAGCTGAGCCAGTAGGGCAGGTGCAGCAGCTCGTTCATCAGGGCGAAGGAGCTCATCTGGATCAGGCCCGCCGAGATGGAAAACAGCAGGAATTTCAGACTGCGTAAAAGTTCTTTCTTATTGTTCATCCGTACACTTCCTTAGGGATTTAAAAGCGACTGCACCAGCTGATTTACCGCCGCCTCGCTGAGGGCGCCGACCTGATGAGACAGCAGCTTGCCGTCGGCGGAGATGGCGATGGTCACGGGGATGGAATAGAGGGAATAGCCGGCCGACGCCTGCCCCATGGTATCAAAATAAACGGGAAATGTAAAGCCCTCAGAATCGATCAGCGCCTGGGCGGTGGCTTTGGTCTCCTGTACGCCGTCGGTCAGATTGACCATGAGGAAGTGGATCTGATCGCCGTATTCCTGATACGCCTTGTCAAAGTCCGGCAGCTCCGCTCTGCAGGGCGGGCACCAGCTGGCCCAGAAGTTCACAATCACAGGCTTTTCCCCGATGAAGTCCGAGAGCCTGATCACGTTCCCCGCCGCATCCTCCATCTCGAAGTCCACAGCGTCGGGGAGTTCCTCGGGATCCACGGATCCCGCCGCGTCGGAGACCGGGGTGATGGTGGTAGGAGCGAACCGGTCGGACAAGACCGTATAGAGCACCCCTGCCGCGACCAGCACCGCCAGCAGGATCAGGATCAGCCGCACAATGCTCTTTTCACTCTTCATAAAACCACCTCACGCAAGCAGATTCAAAAGTCGGTCAAAGATGCCCAGCATCATCAGCAGACCCACGACGATCAGGAACACGCCGCAGATCCGGTTCACCAGATCGTAGTGTTCCTTCACCTTCCGGAACAGCACGTCCAGATGGCTCATGATCAGGGCCGATAACACGAAGGGGATGCCGAGTCCCAGGGCGTAGAGCAGCAGCAGGATCGCCCCCTGCACCATGCTTCCGCTGGCGGTGGCCATGGCAAGGGCAGAGCCAAGGAACGCTCCGATGCAGGGCGTCAGATAGACCGGATACAGCAGCCCGAACAGGAAGGCCGAGAATACGCCCGCCACCTGCACCCGGCTTTGTTCATTCGTCAGCTGCGGCAGGTGAAAGACCCCCAGATAGCTCAGACCAAAGCCGATCATCACGAGGCCGCAGAGGATGTTCACCACGGTCTGGTGGGCGCGGAGCAAACTGCCGATGGCGCTGAACAGCAGCCCCAGAAGCAGAAAGGACACCGTGAAGCCCGCCACAAAGGCCAGCGTCCGCGGCAGCCGGTCGCCCCGCTCTTTGTCCGCGTTTCCGGCGAAGTAGGTCAGATACACCGGCAGCAGCGGCAGCATACAGGGCGAGAGGAAGGAGAAGATCCCCTCCAGAAAGGTGATCAGATAGGTCATGGTTGCTCCAATGAAAGAATCAGATTCGCGGCGGCAGCAGACCGGTCCGCATTGATGAAAGCATATACCACAAACGCCGAAATTGCAAGCAAAAGTACGCGAAGGCGCGTGCCGGCGCTTGCCTTTTTTCCGGCCCCATGCTATACTATCCGAAACGAATATATCGTCAGCTCCAAGTCGATCCGTCGACAGAGGGGAATCGGGTGAAAAGCCCGGCGAGTCGGTCACTGTGAAGCCTGTTCGGCAATTGCCGGATTCAGCAAAAGCTGAGTCTCGGCAAGCGCTGAACCGATCGAGGTGCACAGATTGCCGAGCAGATTTTTCGTCTGACAAGCTTGAAAAATCGAAGTCATACTTTGTGTATTTCGAGATTTTGAAAGGCAGGCAGGCGGGAAAGATGCCGGCAAGATGGGTGCCGAGATTGGTTCAGGGTTTGCCTCAAGGATTAGTCAGAATGCCTCGGAGCTGTCGGCACTTCTGCCGGAACCGGAATGTGTGATGCTCGTCGGGGCTTTGGCTCCGGCGCTGTTTCAGTACCCGAATCCTCCGGCCAGCCCGGAGGAAATCATTTTTTTAGGAGGAAAACAGTATGAAGAAAAGAAGCCTTTGCATTCTGCTGGCGCTGATGCTGGTGCTGTCGCTGCTGCCCTTTGGGGCCTCGGCCGCGGACACCGTGCGCGTCATCGTGCAGAATGAGACATTCTTGGAGCCCTTCAACGATGTGGCGCCAAAATGGACCGGCGTGCTGCTTGACACCGAGGTCCAATACGTCAAAGACATGACCATGCAGGGTGCCCTGGAAGCCGCCGCAGAGGCGGAGGAGATCACCCTGGATATGACCGAGAGCAGCTACGGCGCCTATCTCAGCGGCGTCAACGGCCTGATGGATTCCGACTACCACAGTGTGGACGAGACCAAGGCCGCCGACGATCCCACCCGCTTCTCCACTTTGGGCGGCTGGATGGCCACGCTGAACGATTGGTTCACCGACACCGGCATGAGCACCACCAAGGTGGAGCCCGGCGATACCGTCTGCGTCCAGTACTCCACCGCCTGGGGCGCTGACATCGGCGGCGACTGGAGCAGTACCGACGGACGGCTGAGCAGTCTCGGCTTCAGCGTCGGCGCACTCTATCCCAGCTTTGACCCCGACGTGACCAGATACGCGCTCGTTATGCCCCAGGGTGTGGACAGCGTCACCGTGACGCCCTCCGCCGTGAACAAGAACAACAAGGTCACCGTGCTGGCAGCAAACACCGAGGAGGAAGCCCGCTGGGGTACGAGAAGCGTCTTCGTCGGCGATTCTGACATCTCTGTTTCCGTTGCCAACGGCGAGACCTATTTTATCTATGTCACCAGCGACAGCAGTTTCCACGCCTGCAACACCTTCACCGACCTGAAGAATGACTGGTCCCGCACCGGCATCTGCTGGGCTGTGGAAAACGGCATCATGAACGGCACGGGCAAGCAGAGCTTCCAGCCCGACGGCACCGCCTCCCGCGCACAGCTCGCCACCGTGCTCTATCGTCTGAGCGGCTCTGAAGAGACCCCGAAGAGCGCCGGCTTCAAGGACGTGGCAGCCGGCAGCTGGTACGCCAACGGAGTAAACTGGGCCGCCGCCAACAAGGTGGTCACTGGATACGAGGACAACACCTTCCGTCCCGACCAGGCCGTCACCCGGCAGGAAGCCGCCGCCATGCTCTACCGCTACTGCGTGAAGGAGAAGGTGGAGATCACCGAGACCCTCGCCGCCTTCAAGGATGCAGCCAACCTCCAGAGCTGGGCCAAGGATGCCCTCTGCTGGGCCGTCCAGAACGGCATCCTCAACGGTACGGGCGACGGCATGCTGGCTCCCACCGGCACCGCTACCCGCGCCCAGCTGGCCGCCATCCTCTATCGCACCTTCGACGTTCCCACCGATGACGTCCAGAAGGCCATGGCCTATATGCGCAATCAGGTGACCGCACCGGAGTGCGGCGACGAGTGGGTCGTTATGGACTTCGCCCGGGCCCAGGCCTGGACCCCCGTGGGCTTCGCGGATTACTACGGCAAGGTCGAAGCCCTGGCCAAGTCCACCAAGGGCGGCATGGACGCCAAGTATCCCACGGATCTCGCCCGCTACACCCTGGCACTGACCGCGCTGGGCTACGACGCCACCAACGTGGCGGGTTATGATCTCACCAACACCCTGCAGGATGTGGATGCGCTGAAGGCCCAGGGCACCAACGGTCTGGTGTTCGCCCTGCTGGCTCTGGACAGCGGCAGCTATCCCTCCGAAGTGCGGCAGGAGATCATCGACGGCATTCTCGCCGCCCAGAAGGATGACGGCGGCTTCACCTACGATCCCAAGTATGACTCCGACCCGGATCTGACCTCCATGGCGATCCAGGCCCTGGCTCCCTATATGGGTCAGCAGAAGGTGAAGGACGCTGTGGCCGGCGCCCTTGCCTGCCTCAGCAAGATGCAGCAGAGTGACGGCGGCTTCACCGCCTGGGGTGAGAGCTCCTGCGAGAGCGCGGCCCAGGCCATCATTGCGCTGAACGCTGCTGGCGTCCCGCTGACCAGCGAGGACTTCACCAAGGACGGCCACACCCTGATGGACAACCTCATGAGCTTCCAGCAGGACGACGGCGGCTTTGCCCACAAGCAGGGCGACGCCTCCAGCGCCTACACCACCGAGCAGGCCCTCCGCGCGCTGGTGGATACCTATCTTGTGATCCACGAGGGCACCACCATCTACAACGTCCGCTAACCCATGAAACGGCAAAAGATTCTTTGGCTCACCGTCATCTGCGCGCTGCTGCTGGTTGCGGCGGTAGCGGTCCTCGTGACCACCCACGCCCCCGCAGAGGCAGAGCCGGTGAGCCTGGAGAGCCCTTTGCCCACTGCATCCGCACCGAATTCCACACCGGAGGCCACGGCCTCCGGTGTTTCGGATGCAGCGGCGACGGCGACTCCGACCATTGCACCCACCGCAGCCCCGAAGCCCACAGAGACGCCGAAGGCCACACCCTCCCCCACAGCCGCTCCGACACCCACTCCGACCCTGACGCCGGAGCCGGTGAAGGAAACCTTGACCCTCTCCATCGTCTGCGACAGGGCACTGGAGAGCGATCTGCTGCCGGAGCCGGTGCGGGCGGTGCTGCCCTCCAGCGGTGTGATCCTCTCCACGGTGACCACGGAGCTGAACGAAGGCGAGTCGGTCTGGGACATTCTGCAGCGGGTCTGCAAAGACAACGGCGTGGCGCTGGAGGCCAGCTGGACGCCCGCCTATCACACCGCCTATGTCCAGGGCATCGGCCAGCTGTACGAATTTGACTGCGGACAGGGCTCCGGCTGGGTCTACAGCGTCAACGGCACAGTCCCCGGCACGGGCTGCTCCGGTTATTATCCGAAAGGCGGAGACGTGATCCGCTGGATGTACACCTGTGACTACGGAAACGACGTGGGAGGCTGAGTATGAGAGCGCTTCACTGCGCGGTGAGCTGTGCGTTTTTCGCATTGGTGCTCATCGTGACCATGCTGGTGCTGCACCCGGCGTATCTGCTGATCTCGCTGATCGGCGCGGCGGGGAGTCTTGCTGCGCTCACCGGTCTGCACGGGCTGGGGCAAAGGCTCAAATGGGTGCTGCCGCTGATGCTGCTGACGGTGTTTTTCAACGCCGCCTTCCAGCACCGGGGCGTGACGGCACTGTTCTATCTCCACAACGGCAACGCCGTGACCCTGGAGAGCACGGTGTTCGGCCTCTGCGCGGCCACCATGCTGGCGGCGGCGGTGCTCTGGTGCGGCTGCATGCATCAGGTGCTCACCTCCGATAAGCTCATGGCGCTGACCGGCTGGCTGCTGCCTTCGATCTCTCTGCTGCTGAGCATGGCACTTCGGATGGTGCCGCGGGTGCTGCGGTGCCTGAAAGAGACCTATGATGCCCAGAAAGCCATGGACGGTCTCACGGGGCCGCTGGCGGTGCCGCGCAGGTGCGTCCGCGCCCTCTCCGGCACGGTCAGCTGGATGCTGGAGCACGCGGTGGTCACCGCCGACAGCATGAAGGCCAGAGGCTACGGTGTGGGCAGACGCACCCATTTCCACCGGGAGACCTGGGGGCAAAGTGAGACCCTCTTCGGTCTCACGCTGCTGGTGCTTGCGGGGCTGACCCTGCTGGGCATCTTCTCCGGCAGCGGGACAGAGGTCTTTTACCCCAGTCTGCAATTCTCTCCCCCGACCATGAAAAATCTCGCGGCGTGGTGCTGCTGGGCGCTGACCTGCGCGCTGCCCATGCTGATCGAAGGAAAGGAGGCGCTCCAATGGCGGCGATCCGGATCGACCATCTGAATTTCACCTATCCCCTCTCGGACGCCCCGGCCCTTCGGGATGTGTCACTCTCGGTGGAGGATGGGGAATTCCTGCTGCTCTGCGGCGTCTCCGGCTGCGGCAAGACCACGCTGCTGCGCCATCTGAAATCCGCCCTCACCCCCAACGGGAAGCGCTCCGGGGACATTCTGCTGGACGGAAAGCCCCTCGCGGAGATCTCTCAGCGGGAGCAGGCGGCGCGGATCGGCTTCGTGCTGCAGCAGCCGGAGGATCAGATCGTCACCGACAAGGTGTGGCACGAGCTGGCCTTCGGACTGGAAAATCTGGGCGTGGAGCCCGAGACCCTGCGCCTCAGAGTGGGCGAGATGGCCAGCTTCTTCGGCATTCAGGAATGGTTCGACCGGGACACCGACGGGCTCTCCGGCGGGCAGAAGCAGCTGTTGAATCTGGCGGCCGTGCTGGTGATGCAACCGGAGGTGCTGGTGCTGGACGAGCCCACGGCGCGGCTGGATCCCATCGCGGCGGCAGAGTTTCTCCGAGCCGTGGAGCGGGTGAACCGGGAGCTGGGCGTCACGGTGATCCTCTCCGAACAGCGGCTGGAGCCGGTCCTCGGCATGGCGGATCACACAGCGGTGCTGGAGTCCGGCAGACTCTCCGCCTGCGGGACGCCAAAGGAGATCGCAGAGAAGCTTTACAAGACGAGCAGCCCCTTTTTCGCCGCCATGCCCGCCGCCGTGCGGATCTGGGGCGGCCTCGGCGGTCATGGAGATTGCCCCATGGATGTCCGGGCGGGCAAGGCCATGCTGCGGAACTATACACTTGAAAAGACGGACTTCCCCCCTGCGGAATCCGTCGCAGGCGAAACGCTTCTCCGTTTGAAGGACGTGTGGTTCCGGTACGAGCGCTCCGGCCCGGACGTGCTGCGGGGGATGAACCTCACAGTGCACAAGGGTGAGATCCTCGCCGTCGTGGGCGGCAACGGCTGCGGCAAGACCACGGCCCTGCGGCAGCTGGCGGGCAGTCTGAAGCCCTGGCGCGGGAAACCGGAAAACGAAGAAGCCAAGGTTGCCCTGCTGCCCCAGGAGCCCAGAGCCCTCTTTACCAGAGAGTCCCTCCGGCAGGAGCTGGGCAGCGGGCAGGGGCGGTGGATCGAGGCGCTGGAGCTGTCCGATCTCCTGGACCGGGATCCCGGCGACCTCTCCGGCGGGGAACAGCAGCGCGCCGCCATCGCGAAGGTGCTGACATCCAGCCCGGATGTGCTGCTGCTGGACGAGCCCACCAAGGGCATGGACGCCATCTTCAAGCATCGGTTCGGTGAGATGCTGAGAGCGCTCACCGCAGACGGCCTCGCCATCGTGCTGGTGAGCCACGACGTGGAGTTCTGCGCCGAATTTGCAAACCGGGCGGGGCTGCTGTTCGACGGGCAGCTGCTCAGCGCCGGCGAGACCCGAAGCTTTTTCACCGGAAACCACTTTTACACCACGGCGGCCAACCGCATGGCGCGGCAGCAGCTGCCGGAGGCACTGTTGTGTGAGGAGGTGATCGCCGCGTGTCGGAACGTGCCCGCACCCGCTTCGCCGCAGTTTTGATGCTGGTTCTGGTGCCGGCGCTGGTGCTGCTGGGCAGTCTGGTCTGGGCCAACCGGAGATTCTATCTGGTGAGCATTCTGGTAACCATTCTCAGTCTGCTTCCCATGCTGCTGCGGTTCGAGCGGCGGAGCCCCCAGGCAAGGGAGCTGGTGATCCTCTCGGTGATGATCGCCCTGGCGGTGGCCGGAAGAGCCGCCTTCAGCTTCGCCCCCGCCTTCAAGCCGGTGGCGGCGGTGGTGATCCTCTCCGGGGCCGCTTTCGGCTGTGAGGCGGGATTTCTGGTGGGGGCCGGATCGGCCTTCCTCTCCAACTTCTTCTTCGGGCAGGGGCCCTGGACGCCCTGGCAGATGCTGGGGTTCGGGCTGATCGGCTTTCTGGCGGGACTGTTCTTCGCCCACCGGTATCAGCCCAAGCGGCTGGGACTGTGCATCTTCGGATTTTTTGCGGTGTTCCTGCTCTACGGGCCGCTGCTGGACGTTGGCTCGGTGCTGATGGTTTCCGGGGACGTGACGAAGGAGGCCATCGTCGCCGCCCTCGCCACCGGGGTCGCCTTCAACGCCATCCACGGCGGCGCCACGGTGCTGTTTCTGGCGCTGGCGGGAGAGCCGCTGCTCAGGAAGCTGGACAGAGTGAAAATCAAATACGGGATCTTAAGCGACGCGGAATAAAACTGCGTCGCTTTTTCTTTACATTTCCACAAAAAACGAGTATTCTGGAATCAACCGAAAAATGAGAGAGAGGAACCGGATATGAGAAAGAGATTCTGGAAAACGATGCTCCTCACGCTGCTGATCTCCGTGCTGCTTCTGGGCACGGCATCGGCGGAGAGCGGACTAAAAAACTTCCGGCCGGTCAACCGGTACACCGGGCAGTTTCAGGACGTGTCCGCCAGTGCCTGGTACGCTGACAGCGTGGCACAGGCCTACTCCTACGGGCTGATCCAGGGCAAAGGCGCCAATGCCTTCGATCCCGGCGGCAATCTGACCGTGGCGGAGTGCGTCACCCTGGCCGCCAGACTCCACAGCATCTATCTGAACGACGGCATGGTGTTCCGGCAGGGCGATCCCTGGTACCGGGTCTATGCGGACTACGCGCTGAAAAACGGCGTCCTGAAAAAGGAGCAGTCCAACTATACGAAAATGATCACCCGCGCCGCCTTTGCGGAGATCCTCGCAGGCGCCCTGCCGGATACCCAGCTGCCGGAGATCAACGACGTGCCTGAGGGCTCCATCCCCGATGTGACCGAGAAGCGCTCCCAGCATGACGCCATCTACAAGCTCTATCGGGCGGGCATCCTCACCGGCAGCGACCAGTTCGGCACCTTCCTCCCCTCTTCTCAGATCAAGCGCAGTGAGGCCGCCGCCATCCTGATCCGCATGGTCGTGCCGGAGCAGCGCAGGAATCTGACACTCTCCACCGAGGTCACCGTCTATGCCGCCAACGGCGCCGTAGACGTGATCCCGGCCACTCAGCTGCCCATGTATCTGGCAGAGGGCTGGTACACCGAGCCGGTGACCACGGTCTACTGCTACAACGGCGCCACGAAGGTGATCCCCAGCTCCAGGGTGGAGAGCTTCCTCAAGGGCAGCCCCGACTGGGGTGCCGAGCCCTTCGCCCCCATCCCCGGCTCCATCCAAAAGCAGAACAAGACCCAGACCGCCATCCCGGTGATCAGCGTCAGCACCGGCGGCGTGGAGGTCCTGAGCAAAGAAAATTATGTAAACTGCTCTGTGAGTCTGTCCAACGTGCCGCAGTCCGAGGCCCTCTCCGGCGTCACCGGCGGGATCCGGCTGCGCGGCAACGCCTCCTCCTTCTACGGAAACGTGAGTCAGATCCGCGCAAACCCGGTGCCCTACCGGCTGAAGCTGGACAGCAAGGTGAATTTCTGCGGGCTCAACGACGGGCTCAAGGCCAAGAGCTGGGTGCTGCTGACGAATCTGGACGCGGAGACCGACGTGGTGAAAAACGACATCGCCTTCCGCCTCGGCCGGATGCTGCTGGAGCCCGACGGCTGCTACTGCTCCGACGCCCAGATGGTGCATTTCTACTTAAACGGCAAATTCCAGGGCACCTACCTGCTCTGCGAGCAGAACCAGGTGAACAAGGGCCGCGTGCAGGTCAATGAGCCGGAGGACGGCTACACCGGCACGGACGTGGGCTACTTCGTGGAGCTGGACGGCTACTATGAGCCCCCCACCTTCACCATGAACTACGAGGGCGCCACGGTCACCGACGTCAACGGCGTCACCCGCACCTTCCGCCCCAACGGATACAGCATCAAGAACGACGTCTTTTCCAAGGAGCAGGAGGAATTCATCGCCAAGTACATCCGGGGCGTGTTCAAGATCGTCTACCAGGCCTGTGAGAAGGGAAACTACCTCACCTTCGACAAACATTACAACGTGGTTCCCTCCGATTACACCAGCGCCAAGCAGGCCATCGGCGCCGTGGCGGATCTCCGGTCCATGGCGGACATGTACATCCTCTATGAGCTGATGTGCGACTATGACGTGGGCGAGAGCAGCTTCTACATGTGCGTGGACTTCTCCGAAGACAGCAAGTTCCCCAAGCTCACCTTCACCGCTCCCTGGGACTTCAACTGGACCTGCCAGGGCAGCCCCAACAGCAGCGTCTTCGCCGGGGCCTTCCGCTCCAGCAGCTTCGTCAGCTCCATGGGCGACCGCTCCAACCCCTGGTTCATCGTTCTGTACAAACAGGGCTGGTTCCGCGACATGATCCGGACCCGCTGGTGGGAGATCGGCGGCTCCAACGGCGTGAAGCAGTGCATCCAGCAGGAGAAGGCGATCATCGAGCTCTACCAGCCCGACTTTGACCGCCGGGTCGCCGGCAAGTCTGACGGCGCCTATGCCCATCTGAACTGGATCCAGCAGAGGGCCGGGTATCTCGACAATCGCTGGAGTTGATCCAAAACAGAATCACACCGCGGAAGGCTTGCTTCCGCGGTGTTTTTTCATGCTTTACAATTCCATGAAAATTTAGTATGATGTGATATTATGTCATATTTCTATCCTGATCGTACCAAAGAGAGGAAGGCCGGTATGAAACGTCATATCTGGACCAAACTGATATTGATACTCTATTTCGTATCACTGCTGACGAGCTTCGCAGCCGCGGGGGATTTTTCGAGCTTCCGGAGCGTGAACCGGGACTTCGACCGGTTTCAGGATGTGAAAGAGACTGCATGGTACGCCGAGAGCGTGGAGCAGGCTTACGCCTACGGGCTCATGCAGGGCCGGAGCCAGAGCAAATTCTCCCCCGGCGGGACTCTGACCGTGGCGGAGTGCGTGGCGCTGGCCGACCGGCTCCACAGCATCTATGAACAGGACGGGGCGGAATTCCAGCAGAAGGTGAAGCCCTGGTACACCGATTACGTCCGCTACGCCGTGGAGCACCGCATCCTCAGCGTGCAGATGCTCCGTGAGATCGACTGCACCGAGAAGATCACCAGAGGGCTCTTCGCCCGCATCCTCTCCCGCGCCATGCCCGCCGGAGCACTGGAGGCAATCAACGACATCCCCGACGAATCGATCCCGGACGTGAAGCCCGGAAGTGAGGCTTACCCGGCCATCTATCAGCTCTACCGCGCCGGCGTCCTCACCGGCAGCGACGAGGTGGGCAGCGCAAAGCCCGACAGTACCATCAATCGCAGCGAGGCCGCCGCCATTCTGCTGAGAATTGCGGTTCCCGAGCAGCGGCAGAGCTTCGCGCTCCAGACGGAGTTTCCGATCTATGCCTCCACCGGCTACTCCAAGACCATCCGGGCCCTCGATTATCCCGGCTATCAGGCCAAGGGCTGGAAGACCGAGCCGGTGACCATCATCTACAGCTGGGACGGCAGCGAAACCGCCATCAAGACCAGCAAGCTGGAGCAGTTTCTTCGCGCCGCGCCCAACTGGTCCACGGAGCCCTTCGTGCCCATGCCGGAGGAGATCGCCGAGCAGGGGCACACCACCGCCGGGATCCCGGTGATTAGCATTGAGACGAAAAATGAGGAGCCGGTGCTGAGCAAAGAAGATTATGTAAACTGCAAAGTGACTCTCAGCAACGTGCCGGAGTCCATGGCCCTCCAAAAGGAAAAGTGCGGGATCCGGCTCCGGGGCAACTCCTCGTCCTACTACGGAGACGTGGATCAGATCCTCTCCAACCCGGTGCCTTACCGGCTGAAGTTCGACGAGAAGATCAATCTCATGGGTCTCAACGACGGCATCGAGGCCAAGAGTTGGGTGCTGCTGACGAATCTGGACAACGGCGTGTTCAAAAACGACATTGCCTTCCGTCTCGGCCGGGCGCTGCTGGAGCCCGACGGCTATTACTGCTCCGACGCCGCGCCGGTGCATCTGTACTTAAACGGCAAGTTCTGGGGCACCTATCTGCTGTGCGAGCAGAACCAGGTGCATGAAAACCGCGTGGACATCAGTGAGCCGGAGGATGGCTACACCAAGACCGACATCGGCTACTTCCTGGAGCTGGACATGTACGGCGACGATCCCAGCTTCACCGTGGACTACGCCGACGAGGCGTCCGTCTCCGACACCAACGGCGTCAAGCGTGCCCTGCGCCCCGCCTTCTATACCATCAAATCCGACATTTACTCCGCCGCCCAGAAGCGGTACATCGCCAAGTATCTCAACAATGCCTTTGAGATCCTCTACCGGGCCTGCGTGAAAAACGAGTATTACGGCTTTGACCGGAACCACGATCTGAGAGAAGTGCAGGCGGACAGCGCCAAAGCGGCCGTCGAGAACGTGGCGGATCTCCGATCCATGGCGGATATGTACATCCTCAATGAGCTGATGTGTAACTACAACATGGGACAGAGCAGCTTTTATATGTGCGTGGACTTCTCCGCCGACAGCCGGTTCCCGAAGCTCACCTTCACCGCCCCCTGGGACTTCAACTGGTCCTGCCTGGGCAAGACCAAGGGCGTCTTTGCCGGCGCCTTCCGGTCAGAGGAATTCGTGCAGGAGTCCGAAGACCGCTCCAATCCCTGGTTCATTCTGCTCTACCGGCAGAAGTGGTTCCGGGAGATGGTGAAGGAGCGCTGGCAGGAGCTGGGCGGTCTGGAGGCCGTGACCGAGCTGGTGAATCAGGAAAAGCAGCTGATCAAGGTCTATCAGGACGACATCAATTCGTACACCCCCGAGGTCACCGACGGCTGTCTCGGGGATCTGGATTGGATTATACAGCGGGCCGCGTGGCTCGAGACACAATGGAGTTAAACGATGCAAGATACCACTGAAAAGAAAGAACGGGCCGCCCTCGCCGGACTGGCTGCGGCGAACATGGACCCCAGGGAACGCTCCACGGAGATCTCCATGGAGGAGCTGGCCGCATTGGTGGAGACCGCCGGCGGCGAGGCCGTGGTGAGCGTTCTGCAAAACAAGCAGACCCCCGACCCCCGCACCTTCCTCGGTGAGGGCAAGGTGGCGGAGCTGAAAAGCTTCATCGAAATGAACGAGTGCGATCTCGCCGTGTTCGACAACGAGCTCTCCCCCTCCCAGATGCGGGTGCTGTCGGAAGAGCTGGGCGTCCGGGTGCTGGACCGCTCCGGCCTGATCCTGGACATCTTCGCCCAGAGAGCCCAGACCCGGGAGGGTCAGCTGCAGGTGGAGCTGGCGCAGTATCAGTATCTGCTGCCGCGGCTAACCGGCATGTGGACCCATCTGGTGCGGCAGACGGCCTCCGGCGGCAGAAGTCCCATCGGCACCCGCGGCCCCGGCGAGACCCAGTTGGAGACCGACCGCCGTCACATCCGCAGAAAGATCCAGAAGCTGGAGGAGGAGCTGGATGCGGTCCGCAAGGTCCGCACCACCCAGAGACGGAGAAGAGAGAAAAACGCCATGCCCGTGGTGGCCCTGGTGGGCTACACCAACGCGGGAAAATCCACGCTCTTGAACCGCCTCACCGGCTCCGACATTCCCGCCAACGACCGGCTGTTCGACACCCTCGACACCACCACCAGACGTCTGAAGCTCGACGACACCCAGGAGGTGCTGCTCTCCGACACCGTCGGCTTCATCCGGAAGCTCCCCCACCATCTGGTGGAGGCCTTCAAGGCCACATTGGAGGAGCTCAGCTACGCGGACGTGCTGCTGCATGTCATCGATCTCTCCAACCCGGAGTGGGAGACCCAGGCCGAAGTCGTCGACCGGCTGATCGACCAGCTCGGCGCCGCCCAGACCCCCTGCATCCGGGTATTTAATAAATGTGACCAGTACCTCGGCATCCTCCCCCACGGGGAGAACATCGTCTGCATCTCCGCCAAAACCGGCGAGGGGGCGGACAGGCTGACCGAGGCGATCCAAAGCATTCTCGCAAGACAAAATCGCCACGCCGTGTTGCTGCTGCCTTACAGCGAAGGCAGTCTCCTGGAGCTGCTGCACCGGGAGTGCAGCGTGCTGAGAACCGAGTATCGGGAGACCGGCGTGGAGGTGGAGGCCGTTATTCGCCCCGAGTACTGGGGAAAGGTGGAACGCTATGAAATTCCCGGAAACCATACAGACTGAGCGCCTGCTGCTCCGCCCCTGGGAGGAATCCGACGCCGCGGTGCTGTTTCAATATGCCAGAGACCCCCGGGTCGGCACCATGTGCGGCTGGAAGCCCCACGAATCGGAGGAAGAGAGTCTTCAGGTGATCCGAAGCATCCTCACAGCGGACTACACCTACGCCGTCACGCTGGAGGGCGAGCCCATCGGCACCGTCAGCCTCCAGCCCACCAAAAACCCCGCCTGCATCGGGCACATGGAGCTGGGCTACTGGCTGGGCGCACCCCACTGGGGCAACGGCTATATTCCCGAGGCCGCCGCCGCGCTGCTGGAGACTGGCTTCCATCTCGGCGCAAGGGAGATCTGGTGCGCCCATTGTGTGGAAAACCACAACTCCCGCCGGGTCATCAAAAAGCTGGGCTTCACCTACCGCTTCCGCGCCATGGAGGAAAACGGTCTCGGTGAGACGAAAGAGCTCTGGTACTATGTCAAGCTCCCGTGATGCTCTGACTTTCCGGGCTTGAAAAAGTCTGTGAAAGCCGATATAATGTTAAAATCGACTACCTCCGGAGGAAATTATGAACGATATTCTGCTGCTCAAGCCCGGCGAGCTGTTTCTCAAGGGGCTGAACAAACGTTATTTTGAAGAAAAGCTGATGAACAATCTGCGCCGCCGCCTGAAGCACGTGGGCAAGTTTGAGGTCAGCTGCCGCCAGAGCACCTTCTATGTGGAGGCGCGGGACGAGGCATCGGATCTGGACGCCGCCCTGGCTGCCGCACGGCAGGTCTTCGGCTTCGCCAGCGTCACCCGGGCCGCCGCCTGCGAGAAGGACAAGGACGTCATCGCGCAGAAGGCCATCGAGTATCTCAGAGACGACATGCTGAGCGTCAAGAGCTTCAAGGTGGAGACCAAACGCTCCGACAAGCGGTTCGAGCTCACCAGCATCGAGCTGAGCCAGTATGTGGGCGGTCTGCTGGCGGAGGCCTATCCCAACGCCAAAGCGAAGATGCACGACCCCGAGCTGGTGGTGAATCTGGAGGTCCGCGAGATGGCGGCCTACGTCCACGCCAGGGCCCTCCCCGGCGCCGGCGGCATGCCTGTCGGCTCCAACGGCAGCGCCGTGACCCTGCTCTCCGGCGGCATCGACAGCCCGGTTTCCACCTATCTGATCGCCAAGCGCGGCGTGCGGCTGGTGCCGGTGCACTTCTTCTCCTTCCCCTATACCTCCGAGCTGGCGAAGGAAAAGGTCATCAGCCTGGCAAAGCTTCTGGAGCCCTACACCGGCCGCATGACGCTGCAGATCGTCCCCTTCACCCACATTCAGGAGGAGATCCGCCGCTGCTGCCCCGAGGAATATTTCACGTTGATCATGCGCCGCTTTATGATGCGGATCGCAGAGGACATCGCCCTGCACAACGACTGCAAGGCCATCGTCACCGGAGAGAATCTCGGCCAGGTGGCCAGCCAGACCATGGAGGCCATGGCCTCCACCCAGAGCGTGCTGCACCACATGCCGGTGCTCCAGCCGCTGATCGGCATGGACAAGCTGGACATCATCGCCCACGCAAGAAAGATCGGCACCTTCGAGACGTCGATCCTCCCCTATGAGGACTGCTGCACGGTCTTCACCCCCCGCCATCCCAAGACCCGTCCCACCGTGGCCGAGGTCGCGGAGGTAGAGAGCGCCATGGACATTGAAGGTCTCGTGAAAGAGGCCATCGCCGGAATCGAAAGGATCAAGATCGGTTATGAATGCTGAGATTATTTCCGTCGGAACCGAGCTGCTGCTGGGTGAGACCATCAACACCGACGCCGCCGACGTGGCGCGGGTGCTGTCTGAGTACGGCATCAACGTCTTCTGGCAGACCGTGGTGGGCGACAACCGGCCCCGGCTGGCGCACGCCGTCCGCGTGGCAAAGGAGCGCAGCGACATCATCATCACCACCGGCGGTCTGGGCCCCACCTGCGACGACCTGACCAAAGAGGTCGTGGCGGCGGCCTTCGGAAAGCAGCTGGTCCTCTTCCCCGAGGAGGAGGCAAGGCTCCGGGAGCTCTACCGCCAGCGGAACACCTACATGACCGAAAACCACCTGCAGCAGGTCTATCTGCCCGAGGGCTGTCAGGTGCTGGTGAACGACTGGGGCACCGCCCCGGGCTGCGCCTTCGAG
>CADCQK010000175.1 GCA_902803575.1 Oscillospiraceae bacterium | reverse complement strand
GACTTAAACGCCGTGCCGAGAAAATACGACGGTCTCGACGGGACGGAGCTCGCCATCAGCGAGAGCCAGGAGCGCATGGCCGTGGTAGTCGCCGCCGATGACGCGGAGCGCTTCTGCGAGCTGGCAAAAAGCGAAAATCTGGAGGTCACCCCCGTGGCCGTGGTCACCGAGTCACCCAGACTGGTGATGCACTGGAACGGCAAGACCATCGTGGACCTCTCCCGCGCCTTCCTGGACACCAACGGCGCGGAAAAGCACATCACCGCCGAACCCGCGGCGGCCAAGAACATCGAAAAAGCGATTCCCGCCGACTTCGCTTCCGGCATGGCCGCCATGGCGGGCGACCTGAACATCTGCTCCAAGCGGGGTCTCAGCGAGCGGTTCGACTCCACCATCGGCGCCGGCACCGTGCTGATGCCCTTCGGCGGCAAGCTGCAGCGGACGCCTCCGCAAGCCATGGTGCACAAGCTGCCGGTTCGTCACGGCGAGACCGAGACCTGCTCCTTCATGGCCTGGGGCGGCAACCCCTGGATCCTGGAGCAGAGCCCCTATCACGGTGCCTATCTCGCGGTGGTGGAATCCTGCGCCAAGCTGATCGCCACTGGTGCGGACTTCAATGATACCTATCTGAGCTTCCAGGAATACTTCGAGCGTCTCGGCACCGACCCCAAGCGCTGGGGCAAGCCGCTGGCTGCTCTGCTGGGCGCCTACAAAGCCCAGGTGGGTCTGGGCGTCGCAGCCATCGGCGGCAAGGACTCCATGTCCGGCAGCTTTGAGGATCTGGACGTGCCGCCCACGCTGGTCTCCTTCGCGGTGACTACGGGCCGGCTCTCCGACGTGCTGCCCAACGTGTTCGCCCTGCCCGGAGACCAGGTGGTGCTGCTGGAGCCGGAATACGACGAAAACGGCCTCCCCACTCCCGAAAGCCTGCTGGAGCTGTTCGATCAGGTGAACACCATGATCCGCAGCCAGGATGCCGTGGCGGTCTGGACCCCCGGCATGGGCGGCGTGGCCGAAGCCGTGTTCAAGATGGGCCTCGGCAGCGGCATGGGCTTCAACTTCTATGAGGACGTCCCGCTGGAGACCATCTTCGGCTACCGCTACGGCTCCTTCGTGGTGGAGCTGGCCCCCGGCTCCGAGTGCGAGGGTCTGCCCCTCGGCGTGGTCAGCGGCCAGCCGGACATCTATCGCGGCAGCGAGAAGGTGCCCGAAACCGCGTGGATCGACTATGAAAACAAGCTGGAGGGCGTCTACCCCTGCAACATCCCCCAGAATCAGCCGGAGATCGAGCCCTACGTCTACGAGGGCGGCATGATCGCGGCCCCCGCCGTGAAGTGTGCCAAGCCCAAAGTGCTGATCCCGGTGTTCCCCGGCACCAACTGCGAGTATGACTCCGCGAGAGCGGTGGAGGCTGCCGGCGGCGAGGCGGAGATCTTCGTGGTCAGAAACCTCTCCAGCGCGGACATCAGCGCCTCCGTCAAGGCCTTTGCGAAAGCAGCCGACAGCAGCCAGATGATCTTCATCCCCGGCGGCTTCTCCGGCGGCGACGAGCCCGACGGCTCCGGCAAGTTCATCACCGCCTTCTTCCGTAATGACGAGGTACGCCACAGCGTCACCAGACTTCTGGACGAGCGCGGCGGTCTCATGTGCGGCATCTGCAACGGCTTCCAGGCACTGATCAAGCTGGGTCTGGTGCCCTACGGCAAGATCCTGGACACCGACGTGAACAGCCCCACCCTGACCTTCAACACCATCGGCCGCCACCAGTCGAAGATCGTTTACACCCGCGTGTGCTCCGATCTCTCCCCCTGGCTGCAGCATGTGGGCGTGGACGAGGTCGTGGCCGTGCCCATCTCCCACGGCGAGGGCCGGTTCCTGGCCGATCCCGCGCTGATCGCGGAGCTGGCGGCCAAGGGCCAGATCGCCACCCAGTACGTGGACTTCTGGGAGGAGCCCACCGCCAACGTGCAGTTCAACCCCAACAACTCCGTCTGCGCCGTGGAGGGCATCACCAGCCCCGACGGCCGCGTCTTCGGCAAGATGGGCCACGCCGAGCGCATCGGCTCCGGCCTGTACATGAACGTCCCCGGCAGCTACGATCTGGGCATGTTCCGGTCTGCCGTCGAATTCTTTGAATAATTACCAATCTGATATACAACAAAGGAGGACACCCCATGGCTTACATTTATCCCGAAGCTTCCCACACCTTCAATGAGTATCTGCTCGTCCCGGGCTACTCTTCCAGCGAGTGCATCCCCGAAAACGTCTCTCTGCGCACGCCGCTGGTGCGCTTCCGCAAAGGCGAGGAGCCTGCCATGAGCCTGAACGTGCCGATGGTCTCCGCCGTCATGCAGGCGGTCTCCGGCGACCGGCTGGCCGTGGCGCTGGCCCAGGAGGGCGGCGTGTCCTTCCTCTTCGGCTCCCAGACCATCGAGGACGAGGCCGCCATGGTGGCCCGCGTGAAGAGCTACAAGGCGGGCTTCGTGCGCAGCGACTCCAACATCTCCCCGGAGGCGACCCTGGCGGACGTGCTGGCCCTGCGTGAGCGCACCGGCCACTCCACCATGGCCGTCACCGAGGACGGCGCCCCCGACGGCAAGCTGGTGGGCATCGTCACCAGCCGTGACTACCGCGTGAGCCGCATGGCGCCGGACACCAAGGTCGCAAGCTTCATGACCCCGCTGGACAAGCTGATCACCGCCCCCGCAGGCACCAGCCTGAAAGAGGCCAACGACATCATCTGGGACCACAAGCTCAACGCCCTGCCCATCGTGGGCAAGGACGGCAAGCTCCAGTCCTTCGTCTTCCGCAAGGACTATGACCAGCACAAGGCCAAGCCCAACGAGCTGCTGGACGATCAGAAGCGCTTCGTCGTCGGCGCCGGCATCAACGCCCGCGACTACGCCGAGCGCGTGCCCGCCCTGGTGGAGGCCG
>CADCQK010000174.1 GCA_902803575.1 Oscillospiraceae bacterium | reverse complement strand
CCTTTGCCATCATTCAAAGCGATAATGTGAAACTCCGAAACATTTTCAGTAACGGTATTATAATCGCTCGCAAAGATATCTGCTTCCTGAATAATTGACCACACCTTATCCTCATTGGCATTGTCCAAATCCAAGAGTAACGTATCTCCGCCTTCCACTGTGGCCGAAAAATTTTCGCCATCTGCGACAAAAGACATTGGCTTGTAAGGTTTATTAATTACAAACACTACTGCGAGAATCGCAATTACCAATATGGACATGATAATGGCGATATTCTTCTTTTTCATGTTCTTTACCCCCACAAATACAGATTTGTCGTGATTATGATATCACAAAACAGCACCGCAATCAACGCCTGATTGCGGTGCTTCCTTCCAACAGCCCAATGTATTTGTATGCAGTCGTTCGGCTCAAATCGCACACCCTCGCAAGTTCGCTGACATTCAACTGCCTTGCAGGTGGGTAATCCCATCCGGATCCCCTCAGGATCATCTTATCTTCGTCTTCCCTCGTCATCAAAGGTTTTCTTTAACGCCCTTTCCGTCGGGAAGATTGCCCCGACCATCGGCACCATCTGCACCGCCACAAGGATCATCCCGACGTTCCCCACAGTGTCGACATCTTTTCCGAGCACCAAACACATTCCGACAGCAGAAGGGATCAAAAGGATCAGCCCGCAGATGAACCACAGCTTTCCGAAATACGCGTGGGCAAATTTCCACGTCTCCATGTTCATCATGGAGCGCCTGGTTCGATATCCGAAGGTGGAATTGATGTCTTTTGGCGCGCTTTTCAGGAACAATCGCCCGAACCCGATCATCGAAACCGGTATGAGCAAAACCATGATCAGCATAAATATCCAGAAACCCATCATGCGCCTCCCCTTTCTGATTATCGTTGAAACGATACTACCACAAAACGCCTGTGAAGCAAAGATTTTTATGGGTTACTCTTGACTAACTGCTATTGAACACCTTATAGTGATAGATAGCCAAAAACAATAATACAAGGAGATGCATCATAATGACTGAAAAAGAACTGAGCATGGTACTCAAGCGCCACGGCTACAAGCTGCGCAGCTTCAAGGACATGTACGGCAACGATTCCTATCTCGTTTCCAGCGATCACGATTTCCGCGCCTTCGGTGAGGAAAAGGGCGGCACCACCCTGGCTGAGGTCATTGAGTGGGCAAAATCTCTGTAAGAAACAATTGAAAATCCCCGCTCCTCGGAGCGGGGATTTTTCTGTAGGGCGGTCACCTGTGGGCCGCCGTTTTTCTTTAGAAGCTGCCGTTTTTGGCAAGCTTCACCACGTTGTAGGCGCCGTCGTAGGTGCCGGCGGACTTGGCGGTGACGATGTGGCGGCACATGCTCTGGAGCACCTCGCCGTCCTCGGTCAGCAGCTTCAGCATGGCGCCGATCTCCGGCAGGGTCTCACACTCGTAGGTGCCGTCGCCCAGCTCGGCGGTGCGGATGGCGCCCCAGGCCTCGTGGCCGCCCACACGGCGGATCATCAGCTTCGGGATCGGGTAGTAGGCCAGCTCGCTGGGCTTGGTGATCAGCACGTCGGAGCAGCGCATCAGCAGGTTCGTGATGTACACCGCGGCGAAGATGTCCTGATCGTAGAAGGCGTGGATGCCCTCCACCTTGCCCTGATAGGCAGACTCCGCGAAGCTGCGGGCTCCGGCGTAGTCGTCAAAGTGGGTCTGGGCCAGCTCTTTGAATCCCTTCACCCGCTTGCAGATGGCGTCATAGACCTTCCGGTGGTCACCGAAGTTCATCAGCAGCGCGGCCTTGCCGGCTTTGATGTCGGGGAGAAGCTGCTCGATCATGCCGACAAACAGGTCCAGCTGCGCGCCGGCGCCGCCCACGGTCATGAGATAGCGCCGGGGTGCCCCCTGCTCCAGACGGTAGAGCCGCTGCTCGCAGTCCCGCTCCAGATTCACCACCAGCTCGTGGTCGATGTAGTGGCCGGTCTCGTAGAGGCTCCCCTGAGGCATGGGCTTCAGCGGGTCCTTGGACATGCCGCGCAGGGCCTTGTAGCCCAGATAGGCACTGGGGGTCTGGATGGTGTGGATGGCGCCCTCGGCCAGATGCAGCGCCATGGGCCAGTTGTCCGGGATGGCGTTGACCACGTGGGTCATGCCGGCGTGGATGGCGGCCTGGGCCGGCCAGACGTGGGTGGCGATGTAGGGGATGTCCTTGGGCAGGGCTCTGCACAGCGGCGCCATGAGCTCGGCCTTCTTCTGGTCGTTGGCGTTGTAGGTCAGCTTCCGGAAGCCCTCGCTGTTTTCATATTCCCAGAAAATGTTGAAGGCCCTGGACTTCTGGCTCAGACGGGAGCCCAGGCTGTAGAGATCGTTCTGGTGGCGGATGACCTTGCCGCAGGTGGTGTCAGAAAAAGAATGCAGGTCGAACCACAGCGGCTCGTAGCCCAACGCTCTCGCGGCAGAGGCCATGGCCATGCTGATCCGATAGTGGCCGAAGCCCATGCGGATGTTGCCGATGATGATCTGCTTGGAAGTGTCAAATTTGAACGGCGCCCCGGAGAGGGTCAGGTTCTTGGCTCCGAAGGCGTTCAGGACGGTGTTCTGCTCCGCCGAGAGGACGTAGCTCACGTTGGAGTCATCGCCGAACTTTTTCTTATAGCTCTCCGCGCCCTTGACGGCTTTTTCATAATCCTTGTCGCTGATGGGATTTCCAAAAATGTTTTTTGCCCGATCCATTTTCTATCCTCCTGTATCAAAAAGCATTGACTTTTATCCGTGGTTTTGGTAGCCTGTTCTTATATGAATTCCTGTTCACATCTTATCGGGTTTGTCCGATTCTGTCAAGGAGGATCCCACATGATCTTTGAGATTCGTTATCATGCAGACGGCCACACGCGCCTGCTGTGCGTGGACCAGAGTGAAGAGAATGTCGATATGCTGGCGGAGGTCACCTATGAGGGCGGCGCCGCGAAGCTGGTCCTGACCCCGAAGCATCCGCTGGAACTGCTGGACGTCCGCTGCGTGCTGCCGGAGAAGTTCAAAAAGAGCGACGTGCTGTTCTTAAACGGCTATCAGTCCTGGACCGACAGCCACGAGAAAACCATTTACGATAAGGAGCGCGGGGTGGATCACCTCCCCGGTTTCGTGCAGAACACCTTTGCACTGCGGGCCTACGGCGACTACGACTTCGCGGAGTACACCGGCAAGAAGGGCGAACTCCACGGCTGGAGCTACGGCTACATCCGCAGAGGGCAGGACTACAAGCTTTTCGCCTCTCTCAGTGAATACGACGGCTTCACAGAGATCCGCTTCTGCGCGCCGATGCAGACCGTGATCATCCGCAGAGACTGCGCCGGACTGGTGATCTCGGCGCCCTACACCGCTCTGAACTTCGTCATCCTGAAGGGCGCGGAGAACGAGGTCTACGATCAATGGTTCAGCCTC
The DNA here is from genome assembly GCA_902803575.1 of Oscillospiraceae bacterium. Taxonomy (GTDB): domain Bacteria; phylum Bacillota; class Clostridia; order Oscillospirales; family Oscillospiraceae; genus CAG-103. The sequence goes on along the minus strand of CADCQK010000174.1, from coordinate 13,195 downwards.
ATGGGGATCTCCCCTCCCACGGCAAAGCCCATCACCGGCTACACCAGCTGGTATAACTTCTATGAGGATATTTCTGAGGAAAAAATCCTGAAGAATCTGGAGGCCGTGGAGCAGAGTCCCATGCACTTCGATGTGTTCCAGATCGACGACGGCTTCGAGCCCGCCGTGGGCGACTGGCTGACGGTGGACAAGAAAAAGTTCCCCAACGGTTTAAAACCCATCGCGGACAGAGTGAAGCAGAGCGGTATGATCCCCGGTCTCTGGCTGGCGCCCTTCAGCTGCCGGAAGAAATCCAAAGTCGCAAAGCAGCACCCGGACTGGCTCCTGAAAGACCGGGACGGCAACCCCATCCCCTGCGGCGCCAACTGGGGCGGCTTCTACGGACTTGACATTTACAACCCCGAATGCAGAGAATATGTGAAAACCTGCCTCCAGACCGCCGTGCGGGAGTGGGGCTTCGAGCTTTTGAAGCTGGACTTCCTCTACAGCGTCTGCGTGGCGCCCACATCGGAGCGCACCCGCGGCCAGATCATGTGTGAGGCCATGGACTTCATCCGGGAGTGTGTCCCGGAGGCGAAAATCCTCGGCTGCGGCGTTCCGCTGATGGCCGCCTTCGGCAAGGTGGACTACTGCCGCATCGGCTGCGACGTGGGTCTGGACATCGACGACAAGCCCCACATGCGGATCATTCACCGCGAGCGGGTCAGCACGAAAAACTCCATGCGCAACACCCTCTTCCGCCGGGGCCTCAACGGCCGGGCCTTCTGGAACGATCCCGATGTGTTCCTGCTCAGGGATGAGAACATCTCCCTCACCTGGGAGCAGCGGGAGACGCTGGCAAAGGTCAACAGCCTCTTTGGCGGTGTGAAGTTCACCTCCGACGATGTCTCTGTCTACGGCAGTGAGCAGAAAAAGGTGCTCCAGAAGGTGCTGAGCGCCAGATTCCCCAAGGACGTCCGCGTCCGCCGCATGGGGAAGGGGTATCAGGTCACAGCCGATGGAGAAGAATTGAGTCTTTAATCCGCAAGGGAGGGGAACACCCCTCCCCTGCTTTTCCACACACCAAACAGAAAGAAGGGCCTTCCGTTGCCAATCGGGCCGATTTTATCAAAAATGCTGGTGCTGGTGGTGCTGCTGCTTCTGGGCTTTCTGGCCGCGAAGCTGCACCTCACCAACGCGGAGTTCAACCGGAGGATCACGCCGGTTTTGATGAACGTGTTCCTCATCGGCACCATTCTCAATTCCGTGTTCTCCGCCGACGTCTTTGTAGGCGGCGTGGTGCTGGTTCAGTATTTCGCGGCCATCACCGCCATGTTCTGCATCGGCATCCTGATCGCGTGGGTCGCCTCCTGGGCGCTGCAGATCCGGAAAGAGGATCGGGGCGTGTTCCGGCTGATGGTGTTCCTCTCCAACAACGTGTTCATCGGCTTCCCGGTGGTGGAGGCCATGTTTGGCCCCGAGGCGGTGTTTTATGCCGCCATCAGCAACATTCCCTTCAACCTGCTGCTCTACACCCTGGGCGTGGCGCAGATCCAGCAGGGAGAGCGGCCCACCTGGAGAAAGATCCTGACGCCGCCGCTGATCGCCACGCTGCTGGCGGGCGTTTTATACTTACTGCAATTTCGCGCACCGACGGTACTGGCGGACATTGCCTCCACCCTGGGCGCCGCCACCATGCCGGTGTCCATGATCATGATCGGCACCAGCCTCGGCATCATGCCGCTGAAAAACACCTTCACAGACTGGCGGGTGTACGCGGCGAGCTTCCTGCGGCTGCTGGTAGTGCCGGTGGTGGTCTGGGCGGTGCTTCGCATCTTTATCCACGACCAAATGCTGCTGGGGATCCCGGTGATGCTGGCTGCCTGTCCCAGCGCCATGATCATCGCGCCCATCTGCCTCCAGTACGGCAAGGACGATTCCTTCGCCTCGAAGATCATCTTCGTGAGCACGGTGCTGTCCGCCGTGACGGTGCCGCTGGTGGCTTATCTTTTGTTCTAAGGAGCCTATATGATTTACGAATGTGCGCCCATGGAGGGCGTCACCGGGGACCTGTTCCGACAGGCCCAGCGGCTGCATTTTCAGCCGTGTGATCAATACTACACTTCATTCCTCTCCCCCACCTCCGCGAGACAGCTCTCGGCACGGGAGCTGAGAGAGGCAGACCCCAGCCACAACCAGGGCATCCGTGTGGTGCCGCAGCTGATGGGCCACGAGCCCGCAGACTTCAACTGGATGGCGGGGGCGCTGAAAGACCTTGGTTACGATGAGGTGAACCTGAATCTCGGCTGCCCCTCCGGCACCGTGGTGGCGAAGAAAAAAGGCGCGGGACTGCTGGGAGAATACGAGCTTCTGAAGCGGATGCTGGACGGGGTTTTTGACTTCTGTCCCCTGCCGGTGTCCGTCAAGACTCGGCTGGGGGTGCAGGATCCCGAGGAGTTTCAGAAGATCCTGGCGCTCTACAACGACTACCCCATCAAGGAGCTGATCGTCCACGCCAGAGTCCAGACGGATCAGTATAAGAACCGCCCGAATCTGGAGGCCTTCGCGCTGGCGCTGAACGAAAGCCGCGCCCCGGTCTGCTACAACGGCGACCTGTTTGACGCAGCGGCGGTGGCGACCATCCGGGAGCGGTTCCCGAAGGTGGAGCGCATCATGCTGGGCAGAGGGCTGGCCGCAAATCCCGGACTGATCCATGAGATCGAGACCGGTGAGGCGCCCACGTCAGAGCAGCTCAAAGCCTTTCACGATACCCTCTATGAGACCACCAAAGCCAGGATCCCAGACCGGAAGGCGCTGCTCTATCGGATGAAGGAGGCCTGGCGCTATCTGGGCTGCTCCTTTGAGGACAACGCCAAGGCCCTCAAGCAGATCCGCCGGGCCCAGAGACCGGAGGACTATGAGACCGCGGTCCGGTTCCTCTTTGACACCTGCCCGGTACAACCCCATCCCGGGTTTATCAACTAAAAAAGGATACCGCAGTGCGGTATCCTTTTTTGCTTTAGTAGCGATATTCGAAATCGAGGTCGTACATGCTGACGGTGTCGCCTTCATGGATGCCCATCTGCTCCAGGCGGTCGAAGATGCCGGACTGGCGCAGGACCCGGTCGAAGTACATTCTGGATTCGTAATCCCCGAAGTTGACCCCCGCGATGAGCCGCTGGAGCCAGGGGCCCTCCACGATCCAGAGGTCGTCCATGTGCTGGATCTGCACCTCGTCGGCGGTGCCGATCTCCGGCTCCGGCGGGACGTAATCCGCCTCGTAGACCACCGTGGGCGGCAGCTCCGCCAGTCTCGCGCCGATGGCCTGCACCAGCTCGTGGGTGCCCATGTGCGCCGCGGCGCTGAGCTCGAAGAAGGTGTAGCCCTTCGACTCCACGTGGGCCTTCAGCCGCTCGATGTTCTCCCGGTCGTCGCCCAGCAGGTCGCACTTGTTGGCGGCCACGATCTGGGGTCTGGAGGCCAGATCATCATTGTAGGCGTGAAGCTCGGCGTTGATGGCCTCGAAGTCCTCCACCGGGTCTCTCCCCTCGCTGCCGGAGACGTCCACCAGATGCACCAGCAGGCGGCAGCGGTCGATGTGCCGGAGGAAGTCGTGGCCCAGGCCGGCGCCGTCCGCCGCACCCTCGATGATGCCGGGGATGTCGGCCATGACGAAGCTGCTGCCCTCGGAGACGTAGACCACGCCCAGATTCGGGAACAGGGTGGTAAAGTGGTAGTTTGCGATTTTCGGATGGGCCTTGGAGACCACGGACAGCAGGGTGCTCTTGCCCACGTTGGGGAAGCCCACCAGACCCACGTCCGCCAGAAGCTTCAGCTCCAGCAGGATCGTGTGGCTCTCACCGGGCAGGCCGGGCTTGGCGAAGCGCGGCACCTGTCTGGTGGGGGTGGCGAAGTGCTGGTTGCCCCAGCCGCCGCGGCCGCCCCTGCAGGCCACATAGGGCTCGCCGGTGGACATGTCGTGCATGATCTGGCCGGAGTCCGCATCTCTTAAAACCGTGCCTCTGGGCACCTTGATGCGGAGGGTCTGGCCCACCTTGCCGGAGCAGCGCTTGCCCTGGCCGGGCTGACCGTTTCCGGCGACGTATTTGCGTTTATAGCGAAAGTCCATCAGAGTGGACATGTTGTCGTCCACCTCGAAGATGATGTCTCCGCCGCGGCCGCCGTCTCCCCCGTCGGGGCCGCCGGCGGCGACGTATTTTTCACGATGGAAGGTCACTGCGCCGTTTCCGCCGTCTCCGGCCCGGACGGTGATGGTGACTTTATCCACAAATGCAGAGGCCATGGTTTCCTCCTTCTCAGATAAAAAACGGGGCCGGTTTTCACCGACCCCAAATTTCGCAATGTTACTGTGCGATCTCCTCGTAAACAGAAACCTGCTTGCGGGACTTGTCCTTGCGCTCGAAGCGAACGACGCCGTCCACCAGGGCAAACAGAGTGTCGTCCTTGCCCTTGCCGACGTTCACGCCGGGATGGATCTTGGTGCCGCGCTGACGGACGAGGATGTTGCCGGCCAGAACGAACTGACCGTCGGCTCTTTTGGGGCCAAGACGCTTCGACTCGGAGTCGCGGCCGTTCTTGGTGGAGCCCATACCTTTTTTATGTGCCAAAGTGTTACACCTCCATGTGTCAGTTTCGGGATCGGTTCGATCAAGCGTTGATGGCTTCGATCTGAACCTTCGTGTAAGGCTGTCTGTGGCCCTGCGTACGACGATAGCCCTTTTTCGGCTTCATCTTGAAAACGCGGACCTTCTTGCTCTTGCCGTTCTTCACGACGCTGGCGGCCACGCTGGCGCCCTCGATCACGGGCTTGCCGAAGCGGGAGCCCTCATCGTCCATGACGGCCAGAACGCGGTCAAACTTCACAGCCTCGCCGGCCTCGACGTTCAGCTTCTCCACGAAGATGACGTCGCCCTCGGCCACGCGGTACTGCTTACCACCGGTCTCGATAATAGCGTGCTTCACTTTCCTGCACCTGCCTCTCTTGTAGAGTCTCGCTCTCGTGGGCGGAGCCCTGCTCACTTTTGGGCCCACTCAATGCGGCCAGAGTATTTTACCATTGAAATCAAGGCTTGTCAATAAGTTTTTCAGATTTTTTCAAAATGGGCAAAATGCACTCCGCGCGGAAGTTCTCCCCCTCCTCGCCGGAGACAAAAGATCCCTCCAGAAGCTTCATGATGCTCACGCAGGTGCGCAGGCCGATTTTGTTGGATTCCACCGCGTCGGAGCCCAACTCCCGGATACGGTTGGTCACCGTGATGTGGAGCACATCGTCCGCCCAGCCGCTGAAAACGATGGGAAAGGCGGGATCGGCGTATTTATACAGATTCGAAACGATGTTGTCCACCACCCGCTTGAACAGCGGCACATCAATCCGCAGGGTGCAGGGCTCTTTCAGCTGGTCGGTCTCCACCGTGAAGCCCTGGCTGCGCAGCTCGTTGGTGTATTCTCCCAAAAGCTGAAACAGCAGGAACTGGGCGTCATATTCCTCCATCTTCACGTCCTGGGCCTCCTTGCCGAAGACCAGGAAATAGCGAAACAGCTCGCCGGTGAGATCCCGGATCCGGTAGGCCTTGTCCAGACTGGCGTGAACGTAGGTCCTGGCGTCCTCCGGCAGCTGGTCCTGGCCCATCTCCAGCAGCTCCATGTAGCCGATCAGGCCGGTGAGCGGGTTGCGGATATCGTGGGACAGAGCGGTGATCAGGTCGCTGTTGGCCTTCAGAGCGCTCTGCTCTGCGTGGGTGCGCTGGATGATCGTGTTGCGCATGGCGTCCACATTCTGCGCCAGCTCACCCAGCTCATCGTCTCTGGTGGCGTGGAGCGGATACTCCAGATCGCCGCCGGAGATCTTGTTCAGATCCTCCGAGAAGGTCTGGATCCGGCGGGTCATATATCCGTTGTAGACCAGCAGGATCATCAGCACGGTCAGGGCTGCCGCCACCACAGAGGTGGAGGTGACAATGTTATAAAGATGCGCCTCGGAGTGCTCCGTGATGGCCACGGTGCATACCTTGTCCGCAAAGGGGATATCGAAAAAATGGTAGCGGGTCTCGTTTAGGCTGTCCAGTCGGACGCTGGCGTTGTCCTCGGTGCCCCACCAGTCCACCTCATAGGCGTAGTCCCCGTCGATGATGGCAATGTTGATGCCGGATTCCCGCATGCCGCCGATCCAGGCGCGCAGGGCGTCGTAGTCATCGGAAGTCAGCTGGTTTTCCGCGACGTAAGACTCCAGATCCTCTGCCAGAGCAGCCGCGCGGTTGGCCGCAGCCTCGGGCGTGACATACCAGTGGTCGATGGTATAATTCATCAGCCATCTGCCGCCGAAGCCGATCACCGCACCCGCCAGAGCCGCCAGCAGCACCACCGTCAGCATCTGTCCGCGGAGGGTGCGGAATCGATTCTTCAGCTTCCCGTCAGTCAATTTGGTACCCCTTTCCCCAGACCGTACGGATCAGCACGGGGTTGGCGGGGTTTTCCTCCAGTTTTTTGCGGAGCTTGAGGATGTGCACCATGACGGTGTTGGCGGAGTTGGGGAGGAAGGTCTCGCCCCAGACGGTCTCATAGATCTCCTTGGCGGAGACGGGGCTCCCCCTGCGGTCGATGAGACACAGCAGCAGCTCCAGCTCGGTTTTGGTCATCTCCACGGGCTTTCCCTGCTTGGTGACGGTGTTCCGCTCCCGGTTGATCTCGATGGAGCTGATCAGGGTGGGGGCGTCGGTTTTGCCCTTGTAAACCCGGTAGCGCCGGAGCAGCGAATCCACTCGGAGCAGCAGCTCATGGTTGGAGAAGGGCTTGACCAGATAATCGTCGCCGCCGCCCTCGAAGGCCGCGGTGCGGTCGTGATCCTGATCCCGCGCCGTCAGAAACAGCACAGGCGCAGTGGTGTACTCCCGCAGGCGGGCGCAGACGTCGATGCCGCTGAGTCCCGGCATCATGATGTCCAGTATGATCAGATCAAAGGCCTGGGACTGCACCCGTTCCAGGGCGATGTCCCCGTTGGGGGCCTCCTCCACGATGTAGCCTCTGGAGCCCAGAAGAATGCGGAGGATATTTCGAATATCAGGTTCGTCATCCACGACGAGGATCCGGATGGGAGTATCCATAAAAAAGCACCTGCCTTTCCAGTGTCTATTTTAGCACATCCCGCGGAAAAATGGTAGGCTTTGCAAAAAAGTTTGCAAAACACCCGCCGTGGGATCCACAGCGGGTGCAGAGGATTATGATTTCTTGTCCATTCGATGGATGAAGGTCTGGGCTGCGAAGCCGGTGAAGAGGCCGGCGGCGATGCCGCTCAATAACAGTACCGGCAGATAGCTCACAATGGCGGGGGTGCCGGTGACCACGATGGCCACCAGGATCTGGCCGATGTTGTGGAAGATGGCGCCGATGACGCTGGCCACCCAGATCTGGTTTCTGGTGAGGATCTTTTTCAGCAGCAGCATCACCACGAAGCACAGCAGGCCGCCGGCGAGACTGTAAAGAAGGCTCATGGCCTGGCCGGCGAAGAGGCTCCCCAGCAGGATGCGCGCCACCAGGATCATCAATGCCGGTCCCGCGCCGATGGTGAACACCGCGTAGACCGTGACGATGTTGGCCAGTCCCAGCTTCACCCCGGGGATCGGCACCGGCGCCGGAATCTGCGCCTCCGCCACGTGGATGGCCAGTGCGATGGCGGTGAGCATGGCCATGGTGGTCAGCTGTTTGGTTGTGATTTTTTTCATCCGACCACCCCGTCGATCGGGTTTTCATCCGCAGCGCTCTCGATCTCGATCACCAGCTTGTTCGGCAGGCAGACGATGGGAAAGCCGCCGTCGGAGCGCCAGCCCATGTTCACGCAGACCTGATCCGGGCAGCTTGCGTGGCTGACGCAGATGCGCCCCGGCTCCGCGGTGATCTCGTTCTCCCCTGCCGGGCCGGTGACGGTGAAGGTCTCGGGCTCCGTGAGCTGGTTCAGATCGATGCTGCGGACCAGCTCGCCGTCCTGGTAGACGTTGGCGATCACAGCGTCGGCCTTGGCCTGATGGTGCTGCCACAGCAGTGCCAGCGCAGACAGCGCCGCGATGACGCAGATCAGGATCACCCAAAAAGATGTCTTTTTCATTTTGATACCACCGTAATGGAATTGTTCGACCAGGGCTCCATGGGGGTGAAGCAGTCCTGCAGCCCCTCGGAATAAATCAGGCTGCCGTCCTCCATGACCAGCAGATAGTCAAAGCCGCCGTAGGTGCGCCAGAATTCCGCCGCCCGGTCCGGCCCCATGATGAAGAAGGCCGTGCTGAGGGCGTCGCACATGGTGCCGCTCTCCCCCACGATGGTGGCGGAGATGACGCCGCTGCGGGCCGGAGCGCCGGTGGCGGGATCGATGATGTGCCAGTAGGTGACGCCGTCCTCCTCGAAGAACCGCTCATAGCCGCCGGAGGTGATGACCGCCTTGTCCGACACCTCGACCACGCCCACAAAGCCCTCGCCCCCCTCGGGGTCCTGGATGGCGATGCGCCAGTCGGAGCCGTCGGGCTTGGAGCCCAGCACCTGCACGTTGCCGCCGAGAGAGATCATGCCGGAGGTCAGGCCGTTTTCCCGGAATACCTCCATGACCTGGTCGCCGGTGTAGCCCTTGGCCACGCTGCCGAGGTCGATCTGCATCCCCTCCGCGATCTGCACGCTGCTGCCGCTGAGCTGAATCTTCTGATAATCCACATTTTCCAGCAGCGCCCGGATCGTGTCCTCCGACGGCACCTGGTATTCTCCCGTGGTGAAGCCCCAGGTCTTCAATACCGGATAGATGGAGAGGTCCAACGAACCGTCAGTCTTCTCGCAGTATTCCAATGCCGTCTGCAGCAGGCGCGCGGTGTCATCACTGACCTCCACCGGACTGCCCTCAGCAGCGTTCACCTTTGCGATGTCGCTGGTCTCGATGGTGACGGAAAACAGCTGCTCCAGCTGCTGGATCCGCTCTGCCGCAGCCTCTGCCGCGGCGGCGCTGTTTTCACCGAAGGGGCTCAGATCCATGACCGTGTCCATGGCAAAGATGGTCTTGTCCGTCCGCTGCTCGGCGTCGGGCTCGGAGACAGAGCCGCTCGGCGCCGCAGTTTTTCCGCAGGCGCAGAGGAACAGCAGCACCAGCACCATGACCAGCACGCGGATCCGATTCGATCTATGAAAATGCATTGTTTTTCCTGCCTTTGCCTGATGTTAGCCCAAGATTACCACATTTCCGGTGCAGATGCAAGCATTCAGCAAAACCCGGCCTTGCAAAAATTCCTGTGGCACACAGAGGCAAACTGTGGTATAATTGTTAATTACGAAAGAATTCATCTGGAGGTGCGGTTTTGACCTTCCTGAAAAAGCATTTCTGGCTGCTGTTCGCTCTGCTGCTGGCATTGGCCTGCGCGGGCTATTACGGGATCATCGGCGGGCAATACATCTGGTCGGACGAGGCCTTCACCTTCGCCATCATCCGGCACCCCTACCGGGAGGTCTGGGCGATCACCGCCGCAGACGTGCACCCGCCGCTGTACTACATGCTGATGAAGCTGCTGCTGCAGCCGGTGGGCTATCGGCTGGGTCCGGCGAAGCTTACCAGCATCCTGCCCTATCTGTTTTTGCTTGCCTTCGGCGGCTATCAGCTGAAAAAGCTGTTTGACGAAAAGACGGCGCTGCTGTTCATGGCGCTGTTCTTCCTCTTCCCCTTTACCCTGCCCTACGCGGTGGAGATCCGCATGTACGCGCTGGCAGCCTTCTTCGTCTTCGGATGCGCGATCTACGGCTACCGCTGCGTGACGGAGGAGCGGATCTTAAACTGGGTCTGGTTCACGATCTTCGGGATCCTCGCGGCCTATACGCACTATTTTTCCCTGGTGTCTGTGGGCGTCATCTATCTGCTGGTGCTGATCTTTGTGATCGTGAAGAAAAACGGCTGGAAGGCCTGGCTGATTTCCGCGGTCATCACGATCCTCACCTACGTCCCCTGGCTGAAGAGCTTCCTCTCCCAGCTGGCCTACAAGGCGAACCACGAATACTGGATCCAGCCCATCACCCTGAAGAGTCTCATGATCGACGTGAACACGATCTTCGGTGCTCTGGGCGTGAACGAGATCTTCACTGTCTTCGTGCTCCTGGCGTTCCTGCTGGCGCTGGTCGCGGTGCTCTGCTCCAAAGACAAAAAGCACATCCTCACCTGTACCTGCTTGCTGATCGTCCCGGCGGGCACGGTGCTGCTGGGGTTGGTGGCATCGTGGATCTTACGACCCATCTGGATTAACCGCTATCTGGTGCCCGCGGCGCCGCTGCTGATCCTGTTCCTGACGCTGGCAGTGGTCAACATGAAGCAAAAGCAACTGGCAGCCTCCATCCTCACCGTCATGGTCATCGGCGGGGTGCTGAACTACCAGACCTTCGCCATCAACGAGCGCACCTGGCGGTGGGACGAGCTAGATTCCTATTTCGTTGACACCCACAAGGACTGCGACGCCTATGTTCTGAACATGACCGACGACGACCACATGTCCTCGGTGCTCTGCTACTACGAGCCGGAGACCCCGGTGTTCCGGGATGCGCAGATTACCGCCGCGAACCCCTATTCCAACCAGCGCTCCATGACAGAGTTTGACGCCATGGAATATGACCGCATTCTGATGTTCGTGGACGTGGGCGATCTCGCGCCCTATCTCCTCAGCAGTTATGACGTCTGCGAGCCGCTGGGCACCATCCACGAAAACGGCGACGAGGCCGACGTCTATCTGCTGGCACGCACTACGGGAGGCTGAACATGGACAATCGAAAACTGATCTCGCTGATCGTCCCCTGCTACAATGAGGAGGCCGCCCTGCCGCTGTTTTATGAAGAGGCGGCGAAGGTGCTCTCCGCGCTGGATTACGATTACGAGCTGCTGCTCATCAACGACGGCTCCAAAGACGGAACCCTGGACGTGATGAAGCGGCTTGCTGCAGCAGATCCCCATTTAAAATATCTTTCCTTCTCCCGGAACTTCGGCAAGGAATCCGCCATGTACGCCGGCTTCTGCAACGCCAAGGGCGACTATGTGGCGGTGATGGACGCGGATCTGCAGGATCCCCCGTCGCTGCTGCCGAGGATGCTGGAGATCCTGGAGACCGGCGAATATGACTCCGTCGCCACCCGCAGGGTCACCCGGAAGGGCGAGCCGCCGGTGCGCAGCTGGTTTGCCAGATTGTACTACAAGATCATCAACCGGATCTCCGACACGGACATCGTGGACGGCGCCCGGGACTTCCGCCTGATGAAGCGGGAGATGGTGGACACCATCGTCTCCATGGGCGAATACAACCGGTTTTCCAAAGGCATCTTCGGCTGGGTGGGCTTCAAAACCTATTGGCTTCCTTTTGAGAATGTGGAACGGGTGGCCGGCGAGACCAAATGGAGCTTCTGGAAGCTGGCCCGCTACGGCATGGACGGCATCACGAATTTCTCCCAGGCGCCGCTGATGGTGGCGTCGCGGCTGGGCTTTCTCATGACCTTCCTGGCGGCGCTGTGGCTCATCTTCATCATCGTCAGGAAGCTGATCTTCGGTGACCCGGTGGCCGGCTGGGCCTCCACCATCTGCGTCATCAGCTTCATCGGCGGCCTGCAGCTGTTCTTCCTCGGCATCATTGGGGAATACATCGCCAAGATCTATCTGGAGACCAAGCACCGGCCCCACTACATCGTCAGTGAGACCAATGACCCGGACGCCGAAAAAATCAGATGACCAAGTAAACACCCCGGACATCGTCCGGGGTTTTCTTATAGCATAATGGGTGAAGTCCGGTAGTCGCTTCCGGGGGCGCGGGACGCGGGAGTTCGGCTGCAGAGCAGATAGAGGTCGTGGGCGGCGGAGGTCAATTCGAAGATCCGCTTCGCCTCCGGTGGGAGATCATTGGCGGCAGCCGGCTTCGTGAGGATCGGAAGGCCGGCGGCGTTCTTCATCTCACGCAGCAGCGCCCGGCCGGTTTCGTTGGCGGCCAGAACTCTCAGATAAGGCGGCAGACCACTTGCGTCTGCTTTTGTGATTCCCAGTGCAGCCGAAAGGGCCATTCTTCGAATGCGGCTGAGGGCGTAGCGTTTGGACTTCGCCGCCATGCAGACGGCGTCCAAAGTGGACTCCGTGTGGACGGCCTTATACAGCAGGTTTTCCAGTCCCTCCCCCGCGCCGGGGGTGTTGGTGAAGGCCGACCGCGGCAGCATCTGCAGTCTGGAGAGAATGGCCAGCTCCAGCCGTTCCGGATCCGGCATATGGATGGGATCCATAGCAGCCGGAACAAAGACGGAGACGTCCTCCCCCTTCCGGAGCCTTTCACGAATCTCCGAGGCAGAGCGGTATCGCCCCTCCCCTGTTTCATCGTGGCCCGCGCCGGTCCTCGGGATGGCCATGGCTGTAAAATCTGCCTCCAGATCCCGGATGGCGTTTAAGTATTCGATCCCCAGAAGATCATTGGGGCCGCCCAGCGCTGCGGCGTCCATTCCGAGCAATTCCACTGCCTGCTGTCTCGCGGCGGCGTAGGAGATTCCGGTCTCCAGCTGCTGCCGAAGAGCGGTCTGAAAATCCTGCGTCCCCATGGCGTCACTGACGGTTTTCAGAGAATCCACGTCCCCCGACTCGCTGCCGAAGCTCATATGGGTCACAACGCCGGTGCTTTTCAGAACAGAGACCATGCCTCTGGCAAACCCCTCCGCGGAACTGAGGCACCATGGCAGCGGCAGCTCCAGCACCAGATCGGCGCCGGATCGCACGGCGGCTTCGGCTCTCAGATGCTTCGGAAAGATCGCCGCCTCGCCCCGCTGGACGAAGTCCCCGGACATGACGCAGATCACCGCCGCGCCAGGCAGCATTTCCTTCGATTTTTCGATCTGCAGGGCGTGTCCCAGATGGAAGGGATTGTACTCCGCGGCGACGCCGATGATGTTTTTCATGTTTTTCTCCTGCTTTCAGAAAAAAGGCTTGCCTTTTATGGAAAAGTTGATAAAATAGAGGTGTATGGGTTGTGATAACACCTCTATCATACCGTCATTTTTGAAATTTGACAATACGGAAAGGAAAAAGCACCATGAAAATTCTGGTTATCAACGCAGGCAGCTCTTCTCTGAAGTATCAGCTGATCGACATGGACAACGAGACCGTCCTGGCCAAGGGTCTGTGCGAGCGCATCGGCATCGACGGCCACCTGAAGCACACCCCGCTGGT